>JAEDNJ010000076.1 GCA_016302525.1 Phascolarctobacterium sp.
TTCTATATCCCTCCTACACAACCCTATGCTTGCCTATAGTACAATTACTTTCAAGCTTTTTGCTGCCCTCTTCTAGGTTTATGCCTTTCTAAATGGTCTTATGTTCCCCTATATTAGCTTACCTGCAATCGTCTTGCCCCACACTCTCCTACATCGCCTTATGCCCGCCTATGGTGCCGTTTCTTTCAATCGTTTTGGCGCCCTCCTCTAGGTTCATGCCCTTGAGCAGGCTGTTTTTGCCGAATTTTTTGTGGATGGCAAGAATAGCCTCCTGACAGCGCCTTTCGCGCTCCTGGTGCTCCTTTTGGCGCTGTCTCTTTGCCTCTAGCTCTGTATAATCGGTAAATAAATCTAGCTGCTCACAGCTTTGCTTGGCTAGGGCAAGAGCCGCATATTCAGGAATAACATCCGCAGCAGCCAGGACAACCCTTCTGACTAAAAGGCTCCTGTCTGCTATGCTCGTAAAGAGCTCCATGGTTTTGCCTACGATAAGCTCCGTCGAAGAGGAATAACAGCCTAAATTAACGGAGCCGTGCCCATGCTTAGGTATACTGCGGCCGTAGTGGTCTTGTACGACCTCGCCCTTATAGTCGGCGGTAAGGCTGTCCTTGTCATAGCCCAGGGTCAAGACTATCTGCCTCGTAACCAGTCGCTTGTCCACAAGGTCCAAAACCAAAAGGTCAATCATTTCTCTGACAATGAGCCTGGCCTTAGCGTAGCGATAGGGCTCAGGCAGGACCTGCCCGGAGCTTATAGAGCGTGTCGTGGGCTGGTAGCTCTTAATCGCAGCCATGGTAGTATAATCGCAGCCCCAGGCATGGTCGATAAGCAGCTCAGCATTCACCCCAAAAAGCTTATACAAGAGCTCCTGATTAAAAAAGCTCCTTTTACTACCTAAGGAGCACAGGGCAATATCGCCCATCGTATAAAGCTGGTACTTGCTAAGCTTTCTGGCGTAGCCCTTGCCGATACGCCAAAAATCGGTGATGGGCGTATGCTCCCACAGTTTTTCTTTGTAGCTGTCCTCGTCTAAAAAGGCTACCCGCACCCCGTTTTCATCTGCTGGCATACGCTTAGCCACAATATCCATGGCAACTTTGGCAAGATACAAATTAGTACCTATGCCAGCGGTAGCAGTAATGCCAGTTGTAGCGAGGATGTCCTTGATAATGAGCCTGGCCAGCTCCTCTGCTGTCGCCTTATAAAGGCGGAGATATTTCGTAGCGTCTATAAAAACCTCGTCAATAGAATAGCTGTGCAAATCCTCCTCAGCAATGTACTTTAGATAAACAGCATAGACCTGCGCACTTTTTTGCATATAAAGCGCCATCTGCGGTGGGGCAATGATAAAATCAACAGCCAAAAGCTTATTCTCTGCCAGCTCCTGCGCTAAGTAGGATTTGCCGACAAAGTCCTTGCCTCCATTGGCCTTTTTGCGCTCACAGTTTATCTCGCGCACCTTTTGGATGGCCTCAAACAATCTGGGTCTGCCAGGGACTCCCAGAGCCTTCAAGGGTGGCGTAACTGCCAGGCAAATGGTTTTATCCGTTCTGCTTTGGTCGGCAACCACTAGGTTCGTCGTCAGCGGGTTTAAGTCTCTTTCTAAACATTCTACAGACGCATAAAAGGATTTCAGGTCAATGGCCATATAGATATTTCCACTATACATTCGTACTTTCTCCGTTATAAGTCTGATATTGTTTGTATATAAAAACTTTTGTTTGAGATTATTGTAGCACATCTTAGGTAGAAGTTCAACTGTTTTTTTGAAATATCTTTTTTTATTTAGCCAAGAGCAGCTGACTTTTCAGCATAAATATAGGCAGCAATCAGCTAAAAATGCTATTCTTTGAGCTAATTACAGCTGGTGTTTCAGCATAAATATAGGCAGCAATCAGCTAAAAATGCTATTCTTTGAGCTAATTACAGCTGGTGTTTCAGCATAAATATAAGAAAGTAATCAGAAATAAATCTAATTATTTGCACCAAATACAGCTGGCCTTTCAGCAGAAACACAAGAAAAGTTATCAACAAAAAATAATCTTTTCTATTCTCTGCCCTAAGTTTTGTGGTATAATTGTCTATAATCTTTTTCATAGAAGGCAGGTTGGCATATGAAAAGTAATATTGTAGCACTCCTTTACGATGTAGATAAAACCCTCACCCCCAAGAATATGCAGGAGTATGGCTATATCACCAATATAGGCTATAGCGCAGATGAGTTTTGGCAAATCGTCAACAAATTCTCTATCGAAAATAAAATGGACCCGATTCTTGCCTATATGTATATGATGGTTCGTTGTGCTCGCGGCAAATTTATTGTTAATCGCAGAACGCTCAATGATTTAGGCAAGCCGGTCTCCTTTTTCCCAGGTGTAGACAGCTGGTTTGCGCGTATCAATCAATATGCAGCGAAAAAGGGGCTCAAGGTGGAGCATTATATTATCTCTAGCGGCCTGAGGGAAATCATTGAGGGCATGGATATTGCCCATAACTTTAAGGATATTTTTGCTAATTACTTTGTCTATGACAGCGATGGAATAGCTATCTGGCCTGCACTTACTATTAACTACACCAGTAAAACACAGTTTATTTTTAGAATTAACAAGGGAATTTTGGATGTCAACGAGAATGATAAGCTCAATGAGTACACACCTGACGAGGACAGGCGGATTCCCTTTTCCAACATGATTTATATAGGCGACGGCTTAACAGATGTGCCCTCAATGAAGCTGGTGCGGCTTAGCGGTGGTCATTCTATAGCTGTGTATAACAAGAACCTGGCCTTTGCTAATAAGATGCGTGCCTATGGCAGGGTAGATTTCGTAGCCAAGGCGGATTACTCCGAAGGGCAGGGGCTGGAAAAAATCGTTACCTCTATCATTGACGAGGTTGCTGCCCGTTGGCAACAGGAGGAATACCAAAGACAGTTTTTAAGCACTGCTGAAGAGCAGCTGGAGAAAGAAAAGACCTCCGAGTGCTTTGAGCAACAAACGCTTGATTTTTAACAAAAAATTTCTAGTACAGTCATATAAATAATGATATAATAAAAACATTTATGTAAATATTATTGTTTTATCCTTTTAAATTATTTATATAAGGGGAGTTTCGATGAATTCTTCTAATGAACTAAACGCACTTAATCAAAAATTACAGGAGCAACAAAATCGCTTAGAAGAAGCTGCTGCTTTGATGAAGGCACAGCAGGAAGAGATTAGCACGCTTAAGCAAATACTAGAGGCAAACAAGGCTCATATGCAGCAGGTTACCTCGGAGCAGGAGCACCACATCCAGGAGCTGGATAATGCACGCAAACTCATCATTCGGCTGCAGCATAAGCTAAAAAGCGGTGTCTGGAAGATTGACTATGATGCTGACGGAGTTATCAGGGAGGTATGCTTTAGCGAGGAATATAGAGAGGTTTTAGCGCTGGGTGACGAGAGCTTTTTCCCTAATACTGTTGAAGATTGGGTAATACGGCTACATCCAGATGACAGGGAAGAGCTTTTGAAGAAATATTTTGCCTTTAAAGCAGCCAAGAACGAAAAGATCAGCCTTGACTTAAGCTATCGCTTTAGGGATGGCGTAGGAAAATATCGCTGGTTGAGGACTGTGGGCAGCTTAGTTAAGAGTGCTGACGGTTCTTACTCTATTATAGGCTTTTCTACAGACGAAACTGATGAGCTGAATCGTGACAGTGTAACGGGCGGCAGTAACCGTGAGGGCTTCCTGGCTTTTATGGAAGACTATTTTCGCAATAAGCAGGATAAGTCTGGCTATAGCCTCTTGTATTTTAATATTCGCAGCTTTAAGGCGCTTAACGAGCTGTGGGGCTTTGCTGCGGGTGACAGGTTCATTAAGCATTATTATAATATGCTGGTTAACTCTGCACTCAAGCCTGTGAAGGTGGGTCGTAGAAGCGACCATTTCTTTTGTCTGGTAGAACGGCAGGAGAACCTTTTTGCGGAAATTGAGAAGCTTTGCAATATCAATTACAATATAGAAGGCTCGCATATAGCTATGCGTATGCGCTGCGGCATTTATCATATAAATGATGAGCAGCTCAGCAGTGCGGGCATGCTGGACAGGGCGAAGCTGGCTAAGGAGAAGATTACCGACCAATATGTTAAGCCCTATGCTGTTTTTGACGAAGAAATGAAAAAGCAATATGTAGAAATGGCCTTTGCCGCTGCCGAGGTGCATACTGCTATTGCTAAGGACCAGTTTAAGATTTATTATCAGCCGATTGTAGAGACCCAAACGGGCAGAGTTGTCTCTGCCGAGGCTTTAGTGCGCTGGCAACATCCTGAAAGGGGACTTATTGCGCCTGGAGTTTTCATTCCTGCCTTTGAAAAGGAGGGTCTGATTACTGCTGTTGACCGCAAAGTTCTTTCTCATATGAGAGACCTTTATAAAAAGCGTTTGGCAGACAATGCGCCTCTAGTGCCTGTTTCGGTAAATCTATCCTGGATGGATTTTTATGACAACGAGCTTATGGAGCGGATAGTCGAGGATATGGATAGCAACCATTATCCTAAGGGACTGTTGCGGGTGGAGGTAACTGAATCAAGCTACGCTGCTCTTTCACAAAATGTAGGTGAGCTGCTAAAGAGCTTTAAGGACAGAAATGTTATGCTCCTGCTTGATGATTTTGGCACGGGTGTGGCTTCGCTGGATATGCTGCAGCAGTACGGCTTTGACATCCTGAAAATTGATATTTCGTTCACACGCAAAATTGGGAAGAATTTACGAACCAATAGTATCGTGCAGGCCATTATTGATATGTGCCATCAAATGGGTATCAAGGTTATTGCTGAGGGCGTAGAAACGGTTGAGCAGCTGGATTTTTATAGAGAAAACAACTGCGACTATATTCAGGGTTATTATTTTTATAAGCCTTTGCCAGAGGAAGAGTTTATTGCTCTGCTGGATGAGCAGGCAGCTCATGGGGCTTTAGTCGATTTTAGAGCGCCTGCGCAAGGTCTGCCCTCCTCGTATTACAAGGCCTATTTATATTTTCCAGATGAAAAAATGCGCCAAAGGGCCAACCTGGCTGCCGACAGTATTTTACAGATGATTGGCGCTAATTCTGGCGTGGGTGCTGTGAGCGGTCTTTATGACGCGCAATACAGTATTTGCTTCTTTAGCAATCTGATGGCAGAATTTTTGGGTTATACCAATGAGGAGCTAATGTCTAAGGCAGACGGCTCTTATCTGAATTTGATTGCGCCAGAGGACAGAGAGCGATTTTGCAAGGATGAAAGCATGGAGCGCTACTATGCCCTGATTGACAGGTATGGTGAAAAATGTCATGTCAAGGAGCTGCGTACTAATGTGAGAAATGTAGCTGGCGAAAAGCAATGGGTGGCCTCTGTCAAGAAGATTGAACGGCTTGCTGACGAGGAAATGGTGCGTATTGCTCAGCTGAACGCTGTGCATGATACGGATTCCTTTACCCATCTGCTGACGAAGAATGCCTTCTTTCATAAGATGGACCTTATGCTGCACAATGAGCCTACGCTGCCCTGCACGCTGATGATTCTGGACCTGGACAATTTCAAGAGCGTTAATGACATTTGCGGGCATATACGCGGTGATGAGGTGCTGCTCAAGGTTTCCCAAATCCTTACCAAGCTGTTTAGAACCACAGATTTGATTGGTCGCTTTGGCGGAGATGAGTTCATGGTGCTCATGTGCGGCACGAATAGTAGAGAGTTGGCCAAAAAACGCTCCAATAAAATCAACCAAATTTTAGCCAGGGAAATTTATTATTCCGAGCTGCAAAAGCCCTGTACTATTAGTATTGGCGTAGTCTGCAGCAAGGGACCCAGCACGAGAAGTGAGCTCTTTAACAAGGCAGACATTGCGCTTTATAAGGCTAAGGCCGCTGGCAGAAACACCTTTGTTTTGAGCGACTAAGCAAATAAAAACATAGAGCGTTGATGGCTTTTAGGTAGATGAGCATATTGTAGGTGTTGCCTATGGCAAGCAGCTAGCCCTTGCCTTTCATCCGGAGCTGACGGACGATAGCAGAATTCATGAGCGGTTCCTCGAACTGGTGCGGGAAAATAAAAGAATTTGACTTTTTGACATATTTTTGCCATTATTTAAGCTTATACTAAAGCCAGAAGGTAAGGAGGCGAAAATATGCATGTAAAAATACTTGGTCCTGCAACGAAGGATGCAGAAAAGCTCATGCAAAACACTGCAATTGCCCTAAAGAAACTCAAAATCAAGGCTTCCTTTGAGAATGTCAACGACTTTAGAAAGGTGATGACCTACGGCGTGATGACTATGCCGGCGCTGGTTATTGATGAGCAGCTGCTTTCCTACGGCACTATTCTTAATGTTGAAGAAGCAATGAAGCTTATTAAAACTCTTATGTAAGCAAAAGCTTTAAGGCAGAGAAGCTTTAAAATTGCAAGAAAGAGTATTAAAACTATCTTAATAAGCGAGCAAGAGATTTAGGGTAGAGAAGCTTTAAATCGTAAGAAAGAGTATAAAACTATCTTACAAGTAAAGACTTTAAGGCAGAGAAGTCCAAAATTGCAACGAAGCTTATTAAACATTATTGTAAACAACTTTTGCAAGACAGCTAGAGATAGCATTTCATAATACAACTCTCCTCTCAAAAGGAAACACCCTTGGAAGTAACGCTCCAAGGGTGTTTCTGTATGGGTGGGGTAGGTGTATTTTTTTGCGTATTTATTCTTTTTCGCCACTGCCATGGGGCTATGGGGTAGCCTCGTGCCCAGAGTCCTAGCTTGTGCCTTTGGGCTAGGCGCTGCAAAAGGGCGTGCAAGGCATAGTCCTTGTCCGTGCGGTCAAAGTAGCTTAGGTGCCAGGCTGCGCCCTGCTCCAAGAGGGTGCAGCAAAGGTCTTGCAGAGGTGGCTCAGGCTTGTTGCCTACATAGACATGGGCTACAAGGCGGTGGTATTTGTCGCTTTCCTTGATATGGGCTTCGGCGTATTTCCCAAGGGCTAGCTGCTTTAGCAGCTGGGTTGCTTCCTTGCCGTAGGGCTGGTCCTTTTCGGGGGCGTCTATGCTGGCAAGGCGCAGGCGGTAGCGTTTGCCTGTGGCTGCTTCTCTGAGGGTGAGGGTGTCGCCGTCAAGTATGCGGGTTATTGT
>JAEDNJ010000077.1 GCA_016302525.1 Phascolarctobacterium sp.
CAAAACCTGCATTTTCAGTTGGCCAAATTCTGTATTTTTATTTTACCATTAACAGTTAAGTAAATCTCAGGCATTGTTCACTTAAAAGCTTAACAATGTATCTTGCTGTGAAAGCAGAAAAAATTAACGCACTTAAAATAAGTCTGCTAAAAGACAATTTCATAAAGCTTTAATACTAAGATGTAATAATAAAGAGGGAATATGCAACGCAAGGTTTTGTTTGGCTATGATTATACGGATAAGGAATGGGTAAAGCTGGTGCTCTATCTTTTTGTAGGGGGCACGGCTGCACTTGTAGAATGGAGTATCTTTTATCTATTGGTGCACTTTATCTTTTTCAATCTGCCTCTGGGCTTGCCTGCTGTGGCTCTGCTGGGCACCTGCCTCGCCTATTGTCTGGCTACTGTTTATCATTATTTCCTGGGCAATATTTTGGTTTTTCACAGCGGTGCTCGCTTTGGCAAGGGAGCTGAGCTGGGCTTAGTTTTCCTAGTGAGCGGGATGGGGCTAGGCTTTAATTTAGTGCTGATGTATGCTTTTGTCGGTCTGCTAGGCTGGGAGCCTATGCTGAGCAAGGTTATAGCAAGCTTCCTTTGCGTAGCCTGGAATTATTTAGCGCGTAAGTATTATATATTTAAGGCTTAAGAATTGCTGTTTAGGGAGAGGATAGAATGGCAATTAAGTATGTAGATATTAAACAATTTAATAGAGTGATGTTGATTTACAATCGCAACAGTGGCAAGCAGCTTTTCGCCTCTATGAATATGAAAATCAATGAGATTTTTAAGCATTTAAAGGCCTTCTTAGGCTCTGACAGGGTGGAGCTCTGCGAAATGTATCGCTTTACAGAGGCTGATGAGCTGGTTGCTCGTGCAATGCAGGAAAAGTTTGATTGGGTAATCATTGCTGGCGGTGATGGCACGATTCGCGCTGTCATTGAAAAGCTGGCCGATAAGCAATACCTGCCCTATATTAGCATTGTCCCGGCAGGTACGGTTAACCTTGTAGCTAAGGAGCTTTTGCTTAGCAACGACCCTCTCAAATGGATTCGTCGTATACTAAAGGGCGTAGAGCAGGAGGTTTATTTAGGGCGCTGCAATGGCCATGTTTTCCTGACGGTAGCAGGTATTGGCTTTGATAGCCTCGTTGTAGACAATGTGACAGAGCTGGAAAAGAAGCTGCTCAACAAGATTGCCTATGCCTGGGAGGGAGCAGAGATGATTCGCAAGGAAATGCTGTTCCAAAATTGGCGCTATCGCTTCAAGGTGCGCTTTGATGATGAGCAGGAATGGCATGAGGCAGCTAGCGTGCTGGTGGGCAAGAGCCGCTACTACGCAGGGCGTTACAATCTATTTAGGTACGCCGCTTTAGATAAGCCCCTGTTTTATGTGGCCTGCTTCAAGGGGGCAACGCGGACAGATTTTGCGAGCTATGCTACCTGTATTGCTCTTGAGACCCTGTCCTTGAATAAAAACATTGAGGTTAGAACAGCCACAAGGCTAGAGATTGTATGCGAGCAGGGTGCCTTTGCTGCAGAGCTGGATGGTGATGTCATCACCTGCGCACCGCTAAAAATAGAGCTGGATGCTGAGCCAGTGCATTTCCTCGCATAAAATGTAATGAAGGTTGAAGAGAATGTATAGATTGGCTTTTCTAGTATTTTTTATATTAGACTTAGCTTTGGAGAGTTATCTTTCCTATCTTTGGTATGAGTATCTCGATACGCTGCCAGATGAGTTTTATCTACGGACAGTGGATTGCGTGCTGCGTGATATGACGCTTTTTAGCGTGGCCGCTTTGCTGTATTTTCGTCGCAAGCGTATTCCTGACCGACTTAAGCGTTATGTGCCCGTGGTTGTTTCTGGGCTGGTGTATCTTGCTGTGGCTGCCTTTATGGTGCTGCAGCTGAGCCTGGACCATGGCGTGCTGACTACGCTGGATATTATTGCTGGCCTCAATAACAATATCTTTCTCGTGCTCGTGGCGGCTATGTGCTATCACAAATGGTGTGGCTGGCCCATGAAGCTGGTCTATTTTTGTGTCTATTTATTTACGAATTTGAGTATGCTGGCAGATGCCTTTTATTTTTGGCAGACCAGTATGCATATCGAAAGCGTAGTCTTTCAAAATCTCAATATCTATGCTGCGGTGGGCGTGCTGTCCTCTATGAGCAACACCATGATAGGCAGTATGATGGTAGGCTTTGTGGTGCTGGTGCTGCTCTTTTGGCTGCCTGACCCGCAAAAGCGTAAGCCGAATTTTGCCTGGTCGCTGCTGTGCTTAGCTGGCTTTACTCTAGCCTTAAATTTGGTGGCTCAGGTACTGGGAGCCCTAGGTATGTATGGCGTTGAGCAAGCCATTGGCACCTATATTGAAATCGAGAACGAAAAAACGAAGCGAGTTTATCGCCAAATGCTGACTGTGCCTATGAATGCTAATCTGCTGGCTAAGGCTATGTTTGATACAGATAAGCTGGCAGCGAAAAAGCACGTGGAGCAGCGAGAGCTGACAGAAAAGGATATGGAAAGCCTAAGAGCCTTAGGTATTCCTGAGCCTCGCTTTAAAAATAGCTTGGGCGCAAGTAAGGATGTCATCGAGAGCATTACGCAACCCCAAATTGGCAAGGCACAGTATGACCGCATTGTCATGCTGATTTTGGAATCTGTTCACCGCGATTACCTTAATTATTACAATAGTGCTGTGCCAGAGGAGGCCACACGCTATTTGAACAGTCTCGTGATTCGCTATCCGCACATGGACCGTTTCTATTCCTCTGCCATTCCTACTACACAGGGGTTGAATGCCATCTTCCGCAGCCATTTGATTATGGATAAGGATATTCGCGGCAGCGAAACGCCGTCCTTATATCGCAGTGTGCAGGCTGCTGGTATGCGTGGCGTTTTTCTGAACGCTTCCAGCCAATACTACGCTAATGAGCTGCGAGAGTATCCAGAGCAGTTTGGCATGAAGGAATACTATGCCAAGGAGCATTTGGAGAAGCTGGGCTATGAAGGGGCCAGCGGCTGGGGCTTTCATAATGATGTGATGTATAAGGCTACCCTGGATATGTTGGAAAAAATGCAGGGCGAGCGTTATTTCGTTGTCTGCAAAACCTTAGATATGCACCAGCCCTATCCCGTGACGGGGATTAGCTGGGCAGATACACCTGACCCTATTGTGCGTGATTCCGAGCATTTTACGATTCGCGGTATGTATTGGGTTGACAGGACCGTCAAAAGTTTTTTTGAACAGGCCGAAAAGCGTGGTCTTATGGATGACAGAACTCTGTTCATCATTACTGCAGACCATAATCCCCATAGCGGCGGCGAATATACTAAAATCGTTACTAAGCCTAATGATAAGCTGAGCATTGCCCCGCTGCCCTTGATTTTCGTGAGTAAAAATCTAGCGCCGCTCAACAATCTGCGTACCCGTGAATATGCCAGCCAAATAGATTTAGCGCCAACGCTGTTACATCTCTTAGGACTAAAGGTGCCTGAGCGTTTTATGGGCCGCAATTTGCTCAAGCCGTGTGATCTGCCCTACGCCTTGGGCTACTTTGGCGGCAAGGCCTTCTATTGGTCTGACGAGATGCATTTTGTAGACCAAATGGATGCCCCCGTGCCACCCAGTAAATATGAGGATGCGTTGAGTAATTACATTATACGCGAGTATGGGCTCTGGCATAAGTAAGAATAATGTATACATACGGCATACCTCTAGCAAAGACAGTGTGCTTGATATATAATATACTATATCTTTGTGCAATAATTTGAGGAGGGATTTGTATGATTTATATCGGTATTGCATGTGTCTTGCTGGCTATTGCTCTTTTGGTAAAGCGCTTTGAGGCAAGAATGGTTTTGATTGGTGTCGGCATTCTGATGTGCAGCATTGCTGGCGCTCCGATGAAGGCTTTAGATGCATTCGCTAAAGCCATGACTAATGGTATGATTACTTCTGCCTGCTCCAGTATGGGCTTTGCTATGGCTATGCGCTACACTGGCTGCGACAAGCATTTAATCAACCTCTTAGCAAAGGTGTTGCTGAAGGTGCAATGGGCTCTGATTCCTGGCGTAATCTTTGGTACCTATGCTGTTAACATTGCTCTGCCCAGTGCTGCTGGTGCTTCCGCTGCTGCTGGTGCAATCTTTATTCCTATTCTGATGGGCGCTGGTGTTCATCCGGCTATGGCTGCTGCTGCAGTTAAGGCTGGCACCTATGGCTCCATGCTGAATCCTGGCCTGGCTCACAATGCTATGGTAGCAAAAATTGCTAATGTAAGTCCTATGGATGTTATCGGCTATCATTACATGGCTAACGTAGTATCTCTGGTGCTGGCTGCTGTTGCTCTGACTGCTATTGCTTTCTACTGCAAGGAGCACAAGGGTCATCTCGTAGAAGGCTTAGAGGTTGACAACAGCTTTAAGATTAACTTCCTGTACGCTTTAATGCCTGTTGTTCCTATCGCTATTCTGCTGCTGGGCGCAACTAAAATCGTGCCCGCCTTCAAGATGGGCGTTGCTCAAGCAATGGTTATCGGTACCATCCTGGCATTAATCGTAACTCGCACCAATCCTGGCGAAATGTCCAAGTCCTTCTTTGATGGCATGGGCAAATCCTATGCAGACATCATGGGCATCATCATGGCAGCTGGCGTATTCGTAGCTGGTATGAATGCTTTGGGTCTGGTTAAGGCTTTCATTTCTGTTATGACCAACAACCCTGCAATCGTTAAGCTGATGGCTGGTGTTGGCCCCTTCCTGCTGGGCTTTGTTACCGGCTCTGGCGATGCTGCAACCTTCGCCTTCAATGAGGCTGTAACTCCGCACGCTCTGCAATTTGGCATGACTCAGGTGCAATTAGGCTCCATGGCTACCCTGGGCGGTACCTTAGGCCGCACCATTTCTCCTATCGCTGGCGCTACCATTATCGTTGCTGGTATCGCAGGCTGCAGCCCGGTAGAGGTTGCTAAGAGAAACTTCATCCCCATCATTCTGGCTTTGATTGGCGGCATGATTGTTTTAGCAATGTAAGCAACAATTTAACCTAAGCTTAACGTGAGCTTCCTGTGAGGCTCACGTTTTTTCTTTTGCAGCAGGGAAATATGTGATATAATAGCCTAAGGCTAGAAACAACTAAGGAGCTTATTTATGACGATAGATACCTTTATTAAGAACCTACAGGCTTATCATCAAGAAAATGTTTTTAACCCCTGGGCTCAATATGACACCTCCTGCGATATTGGTGCTGAGGGCTTGGCTATTCGTGTGGCTAACCTAAGGCGTTATTTAGAGCTGCGGCAAAAGGCACACTATCTTTTTATTGCAGAGGCACTTGGCTATCAAGGGGGACATTTTAGCGGCATCGCTATCACCTCTGAGCGTATTCTCTTAGGCGAACATCCCTCGGTTGATCCTAGGAGCGTGCTAGGTGAGTGGGATTATAGGCGTACTAGTAATCCGTCCAGCCCCCTGCTTAACAACAGCCAAAAAGCGAAGGGCTTTAACGAGCCTACAGATACCGTCGTGTGGAATGTGCTCAATACGCATGGGCTGGCTGCCTTTGATGTCATTCTCTGGAACATTTTTCCCTTCCATCCACATCAGCCCGGCAAGCTCTTGACTAACCGCACTCCTTCTACAGAGGAGCTGGATGTGGGCATTGACTTTGCTAAGCAGCTCCTAGAGCTGGTGCCTGATATGAAGATAATTGCTATCGGCGGCAAGGCGGCGGCAACCCTTGCTCGCTATGGCGTTAAGGCTGAGGCTGTCCGCCATCCTTCCATGGGTGGGGCAAACGAATTTAGAGCAGCTGTTGCTGAGATTTTCAGTAAGAGCAAACAAGAAATTTGAGGTCAAGATTATGAGTGAAGCAGGGAAGCTGCAAAGCCTTACAAAGGAACAAACAATGAATCTGGCTTTAGTAGTAGGCAAGCTGCTACTAAAGAGTGGCGCCGAAACCTCACGGGTAGAGGATAGCATGACCCGCTTATGCTATCACTTTGGGGTGCGCGATTTAAATGTGTTCGTAACGCCCACCTTTATCATGCTGGGAGAAGAAAATACCGAGGGCAAGACGATAGTTTGCCGTATCCGCACCAGAAGCATTAACTTAATTGTGCTTAGTGATGTCAACAATTTTACCTATAATCTTTCCACCTGGCCCTATGGCTACGAGGATACCTTGGTTTATCTCAATAATATGCTCACCATGACACCACCCTATAACAAGTGGCTGCTCTGCCTAGCCTCTGCTATCGGCTCGGCCTGCTTTGCGCAGCTTTTAGGTGGTAACAGTCATGACTTTATTGCTGCCTTTGTGACTGGTGGCGTAGCTATGGTGCTCTTAAAGCTTTTGAGTGGCTATCGCCTGAGCGCCTTTTGGGAAAACGTAGTAGCTGGAGCTGCCATAGGCGCTACTGCTATTTTCTGCTGCGCTATGAGCCGTCAATGTACGATGGAGGCAATCACCGTTGGCGCCCTCATGCCCTTCTTGCCTGGCCTGGCCTTTACCAACGGCTTGAGGGATTATATGGCTGGCGATTTGATTTCTGGTAATTGTCGTGCTGCCGAAGCCATTATTTTTGCTATGTCTATTGCTATTGGTTTGGCAGCTACCTTGGTTGCCTGGTGGTATTGGGGGTGGCAGCTATGGAAATAAATATGTTCTTGCACTTTGTGTTTTCCTTTATCGCAACCGCCGCCTTTGGCGTGCTGTTTCAGGCTCCGCGCCGTACTCTGGCTATGTGTGGCCTTGTCGGAGCTGTGGGCTGGTGTATTTATAAGTACACTAGTCTGCATATGGGCTTTTCTTCCTTCTATGCTAATTTGCTGGCTACAATAATGCTGACGATCATGGCAGAGACCTTTGCTCGCTTTAGTCGCGAGCCAGCCACCATTTTTATTGCTACAGGCGTCATCCCTCTCGTGCCTGGACTGGGTATGTATAAGGGCATGAATAAAATCATCGAGCACTACTACGAGC
>JAEDNJ010000078.1 GCA_016302525.1 Phascolarctobacterium sp.
TATATACTATAAAGTTGTAAAACTAAAAAACACTAAGATTGTCGTTGTTTCCACTAAAGTTGTCAATTAACATAAGAAATCATTATTTATTCTTTAAATACTCGTGAATAGCAGCGGCAGCCTTCTTGCCAGCTCCCATTGCGCTGATAACAGTAGCAGCACCAGTTACAATGTCGCCGCCAGCAAAGACACCGGGCATAGCAGAAGCACCGTTTTCGTCAACAATAATGTGACCACGCTTATCAACAGGCAGGTCAGGAGTAGTGTCCTTAATGAGGGGGTTAGCGCCTTGGCCAATAGCCATAACAACCATATCCACATCCAGCACATATTCGCTGCCCTTCACCTCTACAGGCTTACGGCGACCGCTCGCATCAGCCTCGCCCAGCTCCATGCGTACACATTCTAAGCCAGTTACCCAGCCATTTTCATTGCCCTTAATCGCAATAGGATTGTTCAAAAGGTGCAGCTTAATTCCCTCCTGCTTAGCGTGCTCAATTTCTTCCTTACGAGCAGGCATTTCTTCTTCACCACGACGGTAAACAATGTAAACCTCCTCGGCGCCCAAACGCTTAGCAGTACGAGCAGCATCCATAGCAACATTGCCCGCACCCACGATAGCAGCCTTCTTGCCAATGTAAACAGGGGTTGCCACATTGGGGAAGGTGTAAGCCTTCATCAGGTTTACACGGGTCAGGAACTCGTTAGCGGCATAAACGCCGTTCAGGTTTTCGCCAGGAATGTTCATAAAGTGCGGCAGGCCAGCACCAGTGCCAATGTAAACAGCGCTGTAGCCCTCTTCCTCCATAAGCTCATTAACGGTGAAGGTTCTGCCGATAACAGCATTGACAACAATTTTTACGCCCAGCTTTTTCAGGTTGTTGATTTCGTGCTGCACAATTTCCTTAGGCAGACGGAATTGCGGAATACCATACATGAGCACTCCGCCAGCAGCATGCAGAGCCTCGTATACAGTAACATCATAGCCCAGCTTAGCCAGGTCACCAGCTACAGTCAGGCCAGAGGGGCCAGAGCCGATAATAGCAACCTTCTTGCCATTAGGAGCAGCCACATCATCACAGGTATCATCCAGCCCATGCTCACGCGCATAGTCGGCTACAAAGCGTTCCAGACGGCCAATAGCTACAGGCTCGCCCTTAATACCCAGCACGCACATAGACTCGCATTGCTTTTCTTGGGGACAAACACGACCGCAGACTGCGCTCAGGCTATTTTTATGCTTGAGGATTTTAATAGCCTCTGCCATATTTCCCTCAACCACCTGATGGATAAATTGCGGAATTTCTACATTAACGGGGCAGCCAGATACGCAGCGGGGCTTGGGGCAGTTTAAGCAGCGTTGTGCCTCATCAATAGCCATCTCCAGAGGATAGCCCATTGCCACCTCTTCAAAGTTATGATTTCTTACATCAGCCGGTTGCTCCGGCATAGCATTTCTCATTCCTCCACGCATTTGCAATGACCTCCGCAGCTATATTCCATAGATTCTTGATCCTTATACATATTTTGGCGCATAACCAAATTAGCAAAGTCTACCTTATGACCATCAAACTCAGGGCCATCAACGCAAGCAAATTTATTCTCGCCACCAACCAGAACACGGCAGCCACCGCACATACCGGTGCCATCTACCATGATGGTGTTAAGGCTGACAGTAGTTTTGACATTAAAGGGCTCAGTGGTACGGCAAACATTACGCATCATCACAACAGGACCGATAGCAACAACGAGGTCAATCTTCTCGCCTGCCTCCAGCATATCCTGCAAAGGCATAGTTACCCAGCCCTTACGGCCATAGCTGCCATCATCTGTGCACACGATTAGCTCCGTGCTAGCCTCACGCATTTTGTCCTCCCACATCACCAGCTCCTTAGTACGGCCGCCGATAATGGAGATAACCTTATTGCCCAGCTCCTTATAAGCACTTGCAATAGGATGAATGGGAGCAATGCCTACACCGCCGCCTACCATGACGATGGTGCCGAACTTGCCCATTTCGGAGGGCTTGCCTAAGGGGCCAGCCACATCTAGAATGTCATCACCTTCGTTGTAGTTGTTGCACAAATCCTTAGTGGAATTGCCTACAGCCTGCACAACGAGGGTAATGGTGCCTGCTTCTCTATCAAAATCGCCAATGGTTAAGGGAATACGCTCGCCAAATTCATCAGTACGGATGATGACGAATTGACCGGGACGGCATTTATGAGCAACCATAGGTGCATCAACGATAAACTCGCACACTACAGGTGAAAGAAACTTTTTTGCAATAATCTTTGCCATGTGTTCACTCCTCCAAAAATAAATTATTTGCTTAAAAGACCAGCAACACGCTCATTAATCCTGGTGTAGATGAGCTCTTCATCAAAGCCAGTCAGCTTGCCAGCCTCTACTACCTTCTTGCCATTAACAAAAACAGTGTCCGCGTCAGAGCTATTTGCTGCATAAACCAAGAGGCTCAGCTTATTATGACGGGGATACCAATGGGGCTTGTGCATATCCCAAAGGACAATGTCAGCATATTGACCGGGCTTTAATTCACCCACATTCTCAAAGCCCAGCACTTTCGCGCCCTCTACAGTGCCCAGGCGCCAGGCTTGCTCAGCAGGGATGACCAACGGGTCATAGGTATTGCCCTTATGGAGCATAGCCGCTAGTCGAATTTCTTCCAGCATATCCAGATTGTTGTTGCTAGAGGTGCCATCAGTGCCCAGACCAACAGTAAGCCCCTGCTTTTGCATACCTGGGACATTAGCAATGCCGCTGGCCAGTTTAAGATTGGACTGCGGATTATGCGCTACACGCACCTTCTTTGCCGCCATGATCTCCATATCCTTTTCAGTGAGATGTACGCAGTGAGCAGCGATTACCCCACAGTCAAACAGACCCAGCTTATCCATGCGCTCAATCGGCGTCATGCCATAATCCTTTTGGCTGCCGTTAATTTCGTCGAGAGTTTCGCACAGGTGCATTTGCACCTCCATACCCTCTTTTTTAGCAGTAGCAATGACCTTTTCCATAAAGCCATCAGGACAGGTATAGGGAGCATGAGGTCCCAGGCTGACACGAATGAGACCTTCATCAAAACCATGCCAATCCTTAAACAGCTTAACATTCTCAGCCAAAGCGTCCATAGCATTGTCCTGGAAGCCTATCATACCGCGGCAGAGGTTAGCGCGAATACCTAGTTGAGCCGCAGCCTTGGCCACCTCATCCATCTCAGCATACATATCCGCAAAGCAGGTAGTGCCGCCCTTAAGCATTTCGGCAATGCCCAGCATAGCGCCCCAATAAATGTCCTCGGCCACCATCTTGCCTTCAATAGGCCAGATGTGATTATTCAGCCAATCCATCAAAGCCAAATCATCAGCATAGCTGCGCAGCAGCGTCATAGAAACATGACCATGCGTATTTACCATGCCGGGAGTTGCCAGCTTACCCTTACCGTCCAGCACCTCATCAGCCACAAAGCCCTCAGGTGCTTCTTTAGCCACGCTAACGATTTTTTTGTCGTCAATAGCTATGCAATAGAGCTCACCGTTAGGAGTATCCAGTAGTTCAATATTTGTAATGAGTGTTTTCACCTAATATCTTGCCCACCTTCCAAGTAATTTATCTCAAAAGCTATTCTTCGCCTCTTTGTCTTTTGCTGTAATGCTCTTCATAAAAGCTGTGCATAGCCTCTGCATCCTCGTTGCTCAGCTCCACAGCTCCACCACATTGCTGGCAGATAACAGCTATTTGGGCCGTCTTTTCCAGAATCTCAGCTACCAGCAGGGCTTCCTCTAGGGATTTACCCCAGCACACAGCACCATGGTTAGCTAAAAGCACAGCACGCTTGCCAGCTAAGGCAGCTACAGCCTTGTCAGCCAGCTCCTGCGTACCAGGCAGGGCATATTCAGCACAGCTTACTCTGCCCCCGACAATCTGCACCATGTCCTCAATAATGGCAGGCACAGGCTTACGCATAGCCGCCAGAGCGCTAGCATAAATGCTATGGGTATGGATAATAGCCTGCGCCTCAGGACAAGCCTTGTAGATGGCTATATGCAGCTTGCTCTCACTAGAGGGTACGTGATGGCCGTCCACGACCTTGCCCTCTAAATCCAGCTCGACAATATCCTCAGCAGTTAATTTTTCGTAGCCCAGCCCGCTAGGAGTAATGGCAATGCCCTGCACCATCTCAGAGCTTACAGAGGCGTGCTTGCCAAAGAGAGTGGAAAGCTCGGAGCCGATATGCGGCACTACTCTTTCCTCTGCAAATTTGCAGGAAATATTTCCCCAGGAGCCAGCTACTAAATTCTTCTTAATTAATGTGTGGCCCATAGCCACAATTTGTTCTCTATATTCCATGATTATTCAGCAGCTAAATAAGCCTTTTGATCCTCGGTGAGGCTGTCTACACCATAGCCCATATCGGTGAGCTTTAAGAGAGCAACCTCTTCATTGATGGATTCATCCATAACATAAACCTTGTTTTCCAGCTCGCCCCTGTTATCTAAGAGATACTTAGCAGCCAGGAATTGCATGGCAAAGGACAGGTCCATAATTTCGATGGGATGACCATCGCCACAAGCCAGGTTTACAAGACGACCCTCGCCTAAGAGGTTCAGCTTGTTGCCATTAGCCAGGGTATAGGTCATAATGTTTTTGCGCACCTCGTAGGGCTTAACTACAGACAGAGCCTCTAAATCGGGGATGTTAACCTCGCAATCGAAGTGACCAGCGTTACACATAATCGCACCGTTCTTCATGTTTTGCATAGCTTCCTTAGTAATGACATCCTTGCAGCCAGTTACGGTGATGAAGATGTCGCCGTGCTTAGCAGCCTCTACCATGGGCATAACGCGGAAGCCGTCAAATACTGCCTCAATACCCTTAATCGGATTAACCTCGGTAACAATGACATTCGCGCCCATGCCCTTAGCACGCATAGCCACGCCCTTACCGCACCAGCCATAGCCAGCAACAACAACAGTGCGACCAGCAATGGAGCAGTTAGTAGTACGGATAATGCCATCCATAACAGATTGGCCCGTGCCATAACGATTATCAAAAAGATACTTGCAGTAAGCGTCATTCGTTGCAATCATGGGGAAAGCTAAATGTCCAGCTGCAGCCAAAGCCTTCAGACGATGTACGCCAGTAGTGGTTTCCTCGCTGCCGCCAATGAGCTTGCCAATGAGATCGGGGCGTTCCTTGTGAATCATGTTTACCAAATCGCCGCCGTCATCAATGATGATGTCAGGATTGCATTTTAAAGCCTCACGCAGATACATATCGTATTCCTCTGCGTTGCAGGCATGGGTTGCAAAAACAGTCACGCCAGAGTCTACCAGAGCCGCAGCAATGGGGTCTTGGGTAGACAGGGGATTGGAGCCAGTGACAACAACATTAGCACCAGCATTCTTTAACACCAGAGCCAGGTAAGCAGTTTTTGCTTCCAGATGAATGGTAACAACCATGTTTAAGCCAGCAAAGGGCTTGGTAACGCTGTACTTAGCATTTAAAGCGTTCAACAGGGGCATATATTCCTTTGCCCAAGCAATGCGTTGATGTCCCTCAGGAGCCAACGCTAAATCACGAATCATACTTTTCAAATTTAGTACCTCCAAAAAATTTATGTTAGTGTATTTTTTAACTTATTTATAAAACAGCATAGCACATGGCAATACTAAAATGCTTAGCCGAAGCTTTATTAAAAATGAATAATCTTTTCACCATGCTTTAACTCCATAGCATAAGGCAAAGTCAAAAACCTAGACACAAATATCTTGCGCCAGGAAATATCTTATTCATTAATTACAAACAGCATAAGCCCAAGAGCAAAACCTTTAGCCAAAGCTTTTATATAATGCTCTAAATTATGCCTTAGTTTCAGCCAAAACTTTTAGCTTCGCAATATTTTCCACATAGGGAGCGGTGATAACGCCATACTCTGTGATAATGCCCGTAATGAGCTCGCTCGGCGTAACATCAAAGGCAGGGTTAAAGGTTAAAGCCTTGGCAGGAGCTGTTGTTTCGCTTCTAAAGCTTTTTACCTCCTCGCCCTTGCGTTCCTCGATAGGAATTTGCGAGCCATCACTCAAGCTAAAATCAAAGGTGCTTACAGGAGCTGCAATATAAAAGGGAATGTTGTGAGCCCTGGCAGCTAAAGCAACGCCATAGGTGCCAATCTTGTTGGCAGTGTCGCCATTAGCAGCAATGCGGTCTGCACCCACGACAACACAGTTTACTCCCTTTGTTTTCATAGTCCATGCGGCCATATTGTCGGTAATGACTGTTACAGGAATCCTATCCTCGCACAGCTCATAGGCGGTCAGGCGTGCTCCCTGTAGCAGCGGTCTGGTTTCATCACTATATACCATACACAGCTTGCCCTGCTTGTGGGCTTCACGGACAACGCCTAGGGCTGTACCCCAGCCACAGGTAGCCAAAGCACCCGCATTACAGTGTGTGAGCACCACAGCCCTATCAGGCATAACCTCGGCGCCATAAACGCCCATGCGTTTATTAATCTCGATATCATCCTCATAGATTTTTACAGCCATAGCCTCTAGCTGGGCAATAATCTTATAAGGCGGCAGTTCCTCTTTATTAAGTTCCTCTGCCCTTGCGTACAGCTTATTAGCAGCCCAGGCAAGATTAACTGCTGTAGGCCTTGCACTAACGAGGTCGTCACGCATTTTTGCCAGTGTGCCAATAAAATCAGGGCGATTAGCTGCTTCACGCGCAGCCAATACCATACCAAAGGCAGCCGCTGCCCCTATAGCAGGAGCGCCACGCACCTCTAGCTTTTTAATAGCTGCGCGCACGCGAATATAATTTTCGCAGGCTATAAATTCTGTTGTTTGAG
>JAEDNJ010000079.1 GCA_016302525.1 Phascolarctobacterium sp.
CATAATACTACCTTTGATGGCGTGCTGAACATTTTGAAGCGCCGCTACAAAGAGTCCTTTTCTGATGCTATGCGCCAGGACTACGAGGAATTTATGTCCTCTACTCCCTGTCCTGTGTGCAAGGGACAGAGGCTTAAGGATGAGGTGCTGAGTATTTTGGTGGGTGGCAAAAATATCTGTCAGGTTACTAATATGACTGTGCGTGATTGCCAAAGCTTCTTTGCGCAGCTGCAGCTATCTGAAAGACAGCTTTTTATAGCTCGCCAGATTTTGAAGGAAATAAATGCTCGTTTACAATTTCTCAATGATGTTGGTCTTGACTACTTAACCTTGGACCGTAGTGCGGGTACACTTTCTGGTGGTGAGGCTCAGCGTATCCGTCTGGCTACACAAATTGGTAGCGGTTTGACAGGGGTATTGTATATTTTGGATGAGCCTAGCATTGGCTTACACCAAAGAGATAATGGCAAGCTGCTGGAAACACTTAAGCATTTGCGAGATTTGGGCAATACTCTTATCGTTGTCGAGCACGATGAAGAAACCATGTATGCAGCAGACCAGATTATTGATATTGGGCCAGGTGCCGGAGAGCATGGTGGAGAAATTGTCGCTCAGGGTACTGTAGAAGAAATTAAAGAGGTTGAGCAGTCCATGACGGCTGCCTATTTAAGTGGGCGTAGGTTTGTGCCCGTGCCAAAGCAGAGAAGAGTTAATGATGGGCGCAGACTAATTATCAAGGGAGCGAGAGCCAATAATCTTAAAAATGTAGATGTTGCAATACCCTTAGGCGTATTTACGGTAGTAACCGGTGTGAGCGGCAGCGGTAAATCTACGCTGATTAACGATATACTCTATAGTAGCTTAGCAGTTAAGCTGCACGGAGCTCGTTTGCGCCCTGCTGAGCACGACGACATTGAGGGCATTGAGCTGGTAGATAAGGTTATCGACATAGACCAGTCGCCTATAGGCAGAACCCCGCGCTCTAATCCTGCAACCTATACAGGTGTGTTTGACGGCATTAGAGAGCTGTTTAGCCAAACAAACGAGGCCAAGCTGCGTGGATACAAAGCTGGTCGTTTCAGCTTTAACATTAAGGGCGGGCGCTGTGAGGCCTGCAAGGGTGATGGCGTTAATAAGATTGAGATGAATTTTCTGCCGGATGTTTATGTTCCGTGTGAGGTTTGTCATGGCGCTCGCTACAATCGGGACACCTTAGAGGTTCGTTACAAAGGCAAAACTATTGCCGAGGTCTTAGACATGACAGTAAGCGAGGCCTGTGAATTCTTTAAGAATTTGCCTCGCATTTACAATAAGCTGAGCGTGCTGCAGGATGTAGGCTTGGGCTATATTCATTTGGGTCAGGCAGCTACTACCTTATCTGGCGGTGAGGCGCAGCGTGTGAAGCTGGCAACAGAGCTGTCGCGCCGTAGCACTGGCAAGACTGTTTATATTTTAGACGAGCCGACCACAGGCCTGCATATTGCCGATGTGCATAAGCTGCTGGAGGTTTTGCAGCGCTTGGTTGAGGCTGGAGACAGTGTTATTGTCATTGAGCACAATCTTGATGTCATTAAGGTGGCAGATTATATCATCGATTTAGGGCCAGAGGGCGGCGATAAGGGCGGTACAATCGTAGCCTGCGGTACACCAGAGGAGGTTGCTAAATGCAAGGCCTCCTATACTGGCCAGTACATTAAACAAGAGCTGGCGAAGGCGAAAAAGCAGGGCTGGTATGTATAGTGCTGTGAGCAAAAATATAGTTTGCTTAGCATTTAGAGGGCGAAATTTTTTATGCGAGGAGGTGAAGCAGTATGGCGGAAGCAGGAGCTGGCTTTAGCGACAAAATTAAACAGGCCTTGGCAGTGCTGCCAGAAAAGCCGGGCGTTTATTTAATGCACGATAGCACAGGCAGAGTTATCTATGTTGGTAAGGCTGTGGTGCTGAAAAACAGGGTGCGCAGCTATTTTCGCAATCTAGCTTCACATTCACCTAAGGTTAAGGCTATGGTTAGCAAGATAGCCGAGTTTGAGACTATTGTAACCAACAGTGAAATTGAGGCCTTGATTCTTGAATGTAATTTAATTAAAAAGTATCGACCTCATTATAATATTAGCCTAAAGGATGATAAAACCTATCCCTATATTAAGGTTACAATGGCAGAGCCCTTTCCTAGGGTTTATGTTACGCGTAAGCTGGTTAAGGACGGCTCTAAATATTATGGTCCCTATGCTGATGCAGGAGCTATGCACGCCACTTTAAAGCTACTCAAGAGTATTTTTCCTATTCGCAGCTGTCGCACTATGAATCCCGACAGGCCGTGCTTAAACTATCATATTAAGCGTTGCCTTGCTCCCTGTGCTGGTCTTGTGAGCCGCAAGGAATATGCGGGGATGATCAAGTCTGTATGCATGGCGTTGGATGGGCGCACAGCGGATTTAGAGCGTGAGCTAAAGCAAAGAATGTTATATGCTGCAGAAAACTATGCCTTTGAAGAGGCTGCGCGCTTGCGTGACCAGCTGCAGTCTATTCAGCGTATGAATGAGCAGCAGCAGGCTGTTACCAATAATGGTGGCGACATGGATGTCATTGGTCTTGGGCAGGATACAACAGGCAGCTGTATGCAAATTTTCTTTGTGCGTAAGGGTAAGCTTATCGGGCGTGATAATTTCTTTTTGCAGGATAAGGGAGAGAGCCAACAGGAGCTGGTGGAGGCCTTTATTAAGCAGTATTATAACGAGGCTACCTTTATTCCTAAGGAGATAGTGGTGCCCTGTGCTCCCTCACCTGAGGAGGGGCAGCTGCTGCAGCTGTGGCTTAGTGAAAAGGCTGAGCGTAAGGTTGAGCTCATTGCTCCGCAGCGTGGTGTCAAAAAGGATTTGCTGAAACTAGCCAATGAGAATGCTGTGAAGCTGTTGGAGGAAAGGCTGCGTAAGGGCTCCTTAGCCTTGAAGGATGACGAGCAGGCTGCCGAAGAGCTGCAGGAGGCTCTGGGACTGGATGAGCCCCTGGCGCGTATGGATTGCTTTGATATTTCACATAACCAGGGAGCGGAGACTGTAGCCTCGATGGTTGTTTTTAGATATGGTAGCATTAGTAAGAAGGATTATCGTCACTATAAAATTGAATCTGCCGAGGGGAAGCCGGATGACTTTAAATCTATGCAGGAGGTAGTCCACAGGCGCTATAGTAGCTATGAGGATTTACCTACCTTGGTTGTCATCGATGGTGGTAAGGGGCAGCTAAGCTCGGCTATGGAGGTCATTCGTGGCCTAGGGCTGCAGGATTTGCATGTGGTGGGACTGGCTAAGCGCGAGGAAGAAATCTTTCTGCCAGAGCGCAGTGAAAGTATTTTGCTGGACAAGGATTCTGCTGCCCTGCACTTAATTCAGCGTATTCGTGATGAGGCACACCGCTTTGCTATTACCTATCACAGAAAGCGCCTGCGTAAGCATAATCTGGTTTCCGTTTTAGATCATGTGGAGGGAATCGGCCCCAAAAGAAGGCAGGAGCTGTGGAAGACCTTCAAAACGCTGGAGGCCATGAAAAAGGCCAGCGTAGAGGAACTAGCTGCTGTCGAGGGCATGAATAAAACTGTAGCGCAAGGACTGTATGATTTCTTTAGGCTAGATTTGCCGGAGAAAAAAGCGGTGCTGAGATAGTGGATAGATTTTTCTTTATTTGTTGGCTATTTGCCAAGGATATGCTATAATAATAGTAGATATTAAGAAAGGAGGGGATTCCGAATGTCTAAATGGGTATGTAATGTTTGCGGTTATGTTTATGATCCTGAGATTGGCGATCCGGATAACGGCGTTGAAGCTGGCACTGCTTGGGCTGATGTTCCTGCTGATTGGGTTTGCCCCCTGTGCGGCGTTGGCAAGGACGAATTTACTGAAGAATAAGCTGTTGAGGTATAAATACATAAAAGTACTTGATTGTTTCTAAAAAAACTAGTACAATAGTATGTGCAATCTTATAGCTTTTTTGGAGGTAGTTGTCATGAGAAAACACATTATGACCGTCAACAAAGCAATGCTGAAAAAAACTCTGCGTTCCGGTGGCTGTGGTGAATGCCCTGCTTCCTGCCAATCCGCTTGCAAGACCTCTTGCACCGTTGGTAACCAAGTTTGTGAGCAAAGCAAATAATTTGTTGCAAATTTAGCTAAAAGCACAAAAACGCGTTTCTACTTGTGTAGAGACGCGTTTTTTGTTGCAAGTGGATGTGTCTTATGCTATTTAATTTCTGCACCAAAGGGGAGCAGGGCCAGCTTAGCTAGCTTAAAATGCTGCATACCAAAGGGTATACCGATAATAGTAACGCAGAGAATGAGCCCAAAGGTTACATGAGTAAGGGCCAGCTCTACGCCACCAAAGATGATCCAGAGGATATTTAAGAGAATAGAGCTGGTTTTACTGCTCAATTCGATATCCTTGCCAAAGGGGAAGAAGCTAAGGCTACCCAGCTTAAAGCATTGCAGACCTACAGGAATACCCACAATAGAAATGCACCACAAAAGACCAACTATGTACCAGCAAAGACCAGAAATAATACCGCCAAAAACAAACCAAATGATATTGCCAATAATGCTCATAAACATGCTCCCTTCTTTTTTCGAACAATAGGTATAGCAACTATTATAGCAAGACTATGTTAGGGTGTAAACATAATAATCCTGTTGCATGAATAATACAGGTAAATTGTGTCAAAACTGTTGCGAATGAGGTGGATATTGCAAAAAACATTTAGCCTATAAGCGTGAAGAGCTTTGCATGGGTACCATATTATTTGGCAAGAGAATATGCATAAGTATTGTCAACAGTGTTGCTAATAGAGTTTCTCTTGCCCCAATCAGCTAGCCTAGGGTAGAGAAGACATTTCTTTGGGGCTTTTACTCTATGGCAAAAATACAAATAATATGTGTCAACAGTGTTGTTTATAAAGTTGCTATTGCATAAAGCTATTGTTTTTGCGCTGATAAGTTCTTTCTTTGGGGACTGTACTTATAGCAGTAGGTATGTTATAATGTAGCGTATTGTGTAATTACTAGATATTAAGGAGAAGGTTATATGTTAGTACATAAAATGCGTTTAGATGACTATATGGCGGTGCTTGATGTCAATAGTGGTGCCGTACATTTAGTAGATGAAGTAATTTACGATTTATTAGATTACTACGATGGTACCAATGCTGAGGAAGCAAAGGCTGCCTTAAAGGATAAATATCCCGCCGAGGATTTGACAGAGGCAATGCAGGAAATGCAGGGCCTGCAGGATGAGGGACTGCTCTTTAGCCCTGGCTTTGATGTGCCCTCTACCTTTGCCTTCGAGCCGATTTTGAAATCCTTGTGCCTGCTGGTTACGCATGATTGTAATCTACGTTGTGGCTATTGCTTTGCTGATACAGGTGCCTTTGGCGGCTGCCGTCAGCTCATGAGCAAGGAAACCGCAGAAAAGGCTATCGAGTTTGCCATCACTGGCAGCCGTAAGCGCCATAATTTAGAGCTGGATTTATTTGGTGGCGAGCCTCTGATGAACTGGCCTGTAGTAGAGCACATTGTGAATTATGTGCGCAGGCGTGAGGTTGAAACCGGCAAAAATATTAAGCTGACATTGACCACCAATGGCACACTGCTGAATGATGAGAATATAAAATTCTTGAACGATAATCGTGTTATGCTGGTGCTGAGCCTGGACGGTTCTAAGAAAATGCATGACGAAATGCGTCCTTTCCCCAATAAGTCTGGCAGCTATGATGCTGCTGTGCGTGGCTTTAAGAAGGTTGTAGAAAGCCGTCAGGGTAAGAATTACTACATTCGTGGAACCTATACTCACTTTAGCACTCATTTTGCTGATGAGGTGCTTGATATGACCAAGGTGGGCAAGGAGATTTCCATGGAGCCTGTAGTGGGTGTGGATGAGCCTTGGGTTTTAACTGAGGAGGACCTGCCTATTTTGTGCGCAGAATACGATAAGCTGGGCAGAGCTTATTTAGAAAGGCGCAGAGCTGGCGATCCCTTTGATTTCTTCCATTTCAATGTTGCCTTAGATAATGGCCCCTGTGTTGCTAAACGTTTGGCTGGCTGTGGTGCTGGTCACGAATATTACTGCATTACTGCAGATGGAGATATCTATCCCTGCCACCAATTTGTTGGTCGTGAGCAATATAAAATGGGCAGCCTAGATACTGGCGTAGTTAAACCGGAGCTGGTACAAAAATTCCGCCATTGTCATGTTATGACCAAGCCGGAGTGCAGTAAATGCTGGGCACGCTTTTTCTGCAGCGGAGGCTGCCATGCAAATGCAGACCTAATTAATGGTGATATTACTAAGCCCTACGCTTATGGCTGTAAAATTCAACAAAAGCGTTTAGAAATAGCTATTATTTTGCAGGCTGTTTTGGCTGCGGAGGTACAAGAGGGCAAGGAAGACCTGCGTACTAAATTCAACAACTTTAAATATGAGGTTTAATATAATTGTTGCACAAAGGACCGCTTTCGAGGCGGTCTTTTGTAATTTTAGCAGGATAAAGTGTAAAATTTTTAACACATAAAAACATTATATTTATAGGATAAACATATTCCACAGAGCCAAGTGTTTCAAGAAAAAAGTTGCTAAAAAAGTGTTGACATTAAATATGCTCTATGGTATCATGTACAAGTCGCTGATGTGAAGCGACACGAACCTTGAAAACTGAACATCAATCTGAATTAAGCAGATGTGCGGGTCAACGACGCAAGTCGATGACCAAGTCAACGAATAATTTCTTTAATAAATGAGAGCTAGTAATAGCTCTTCAAAAATAATACAACGCAGCAAATTTTATTCAGATC
>JAEDNJ010000080.1 GCA_016302525.1 Phascolarctobacterium sp.
TTTTCCTGCAGCCAAGCCCTATAGCCCAGCTGAGCTGCACCAATAATACCAGGATTATCGCCTAAGGCCGGCTCCACAATCAAATCCTCTGGCAGAGTAAAATAGCCATCTATTTCCTTTGCTACCTTTTCTCTAACCATAGCTAAGAGTCTAGGATTATGCATTACCCCACCCCAAAGAACAATCTTTTGCGGTGCATAGGTCAAAATGAAGGTAGCAATTGCCTGAGCGATATAATAGCTCTCTATTTCCCAAACCTTCGGCTGGTCGTAAAGCTCCTTCGCGAGCTTGCCCCAACGATACCTCAGGGCAGGGCCAGAGGCCAAGCCCTCAAAGCAATCCTTGTGGAAACGACAGCAGCCCTCATAGCTATCCTCTGGATGCCTGATAAGCCTGATATGCCCAGCCTCAGGATGACAGAGACCGTGAAGCAGTCCTCCATTAATGTAAACACCTATGCCGATACCAGTGCCAATAGTGATATAAATAGCGGACTCTAAGCCCTTAGCAGCACCAAAGCAAACCTCGCCTAAAATAGCTGCGTTGACATCCGTATCAATCCCTACAGGAATTCCCAAAGCCTCGTTAAACTCCTTACGTAGATTTACATAATCCCAATGGCGTTTAGGAGACCTTGTTATAGCACCAAAATCTGGAGAGGCAGGATTCAAATTCAAGGGCCCAAAGGTGCCTATGCCTAGGCCCGCCAGTTTAAAGCCCTTGAAGTATTCCACCATTGTTGGGATATTTTCCTTAGGAAGAGTTGTAGGAATACTCATCCTCTCAATTATTGTACCCTTTTCGTCTGTGACAGCGCAAACCATTTTGGTTCCGCCAGCCTCTAAACCACCAAATAGCATTTTCTTAACCCTCTTCTCAATTATTATCTTAAAACTTTACTTATTAGACTTACTTTTGTACTTGCTCACTTTTCTATTACATAGTTTGGCAAGATTTGTTACTTGCTCTTAGTACACGTTTATTATATGTACTTGCTCGCTGCTTTAAACTTTGCCATAGAAGCTAGTTTTAGCAAGTCTTCTTCGTATACTATTATTATTTTGCTCGATAAATGACTTTTGAGCTACCATTCTGTGCTCTAAAGGCAAAGTAAATTTAGAGCAGTCTATTTTTCTGCATTTGTATAATATTATACTAAGCGTTCTTTCATAATTGTACCATTGCAGGCAAAATTTTTAAAGCATATTTTTGCAATTAGGCTTAGTTACTAGCCTCTTTTTGCATGAAAGCAAGATATAGAAAGAGAAACTAAAAGATCATTAACTTTTGTCTTTCAGCTTTTTGTTGTCTCATAAAAAGGCTTTGTCAAATCCATTTCAATAATTACTTGCATTATATCTATTTATTAAGCACGTAAAAAGGCTGTGCCCAAAAGCACAGCCTTCTTACAGAGGGGTTGTATGGAGAAACACTTTCCAGTACTAAATTACCAGTTCAAGTCCTCAGCCTCTTGACGACCACGGCCAGTCAGAGCATCCAGCATAATGCGTTGCTCAATTTGAGCAGCATTGCGTTTGGTAGCCTTAACGGTGTCAGGATTTACGGACATAGAGTCAATGCCGCTCTTAATCAGGAATTCGCAGAATTCGGGATATACAGAGGGAGCTTGACCACAGATAGAAACGGTCTTGCCATCCTTATGAGCAACCTCAATGAGGTGACGGATAGCGCGACGAACAGCCAGATTGCGTTCATCATAAATATGAGACACAGTATCATTGTCACGGTCGCAGCCCAGTACCAGCATGGTCAGGTCGTTGGAGCCAATGGAGTAACCATCAACAAATTGGTTGAATTGGTCAGCCAAAATAATATTAGAAGGAATTTCAGCCATCAGCCAAACCTTAAAGTCCTTGCTGCGAGCTAAGCCACAATCAGCCATAATAGCGGTAACTTTTCTGCATTCGTCAACATTACGGCAGAAGGGAATCATAACATGAAGGTTCTTCAGGCCGAACTCTTCACGAACCTTGCGCACTGCAGCACATTCAAGCTTGAAGGCTTCAATGTATTTGGGGTCGTAGTAACGAGAAGCACCACGCCAGCCCAGGAGAGCAGAAGGCTCATAGGGTTCAAATTCGTCGCCGCCCTTCAGGTCACGATATTCGCTGGACTTGAAGTCGGAGAAGCGCAGAGTAACCGGGCGCGGAGCCATAGCCTGGCAAACCTGACGAATGCCTTCAGCCAGTTGGTCTACAACCTTTTCCGGATGGCCAGTCTTAATTAAGTACAGAGGATGTTCGTGGATATAAGTAGTCCAGATGAACTCTTCGCGCATTAAGCCAATACCGTCACAGGGCAGGCTAGCATATTTTTCTGCCAGCTCAGGGTCGCCCAGATTCATGTAAATCTTGGTGCCAGTGGGCGGGAAGTATTCAGCAGCGGCAACAACCTGTTGTACAGCCTGTTGAGCCGGTTTTTCTTCTTCCAGAATACCTTCGTAAACAACACCATGAGTTGCATCAATAGTTACATCGATACCATCCTTAATAGCAGTGGTTGCAGCCTCGCCACGACTCTTAGTACCTACGATACAGGGAATGCCCAGCTCACGAGATACGATAGAAGCATGGCAGGTCATTCCGCCGCTATCAGTTACAATAGCCTTAGCTTTCTTCATTGCCGGTACCCAGTCGGGAGCAGTCATTTCTGTTACAAGAATTTCACCTTGTTGGAATTCATCAATATGTGCAGGGTCTAAAATTACATGAACCTTGCCAGCAACATTACCAGGGCTAGCAGGTAAGCCTTTTACGATAACCTTTCTATCGGCAGCCACTTTCTTCTCTTCCTTCTTTACGCCTTTGTTTTCTTTGTTACGACGGCTCCAAACGGTCTCAGGACGAGCTTGGAGAATCCAAATCTTATTGTCACGCTCGTCTACGCCCCACTCCATATCCATGTAGCAGCCATAGTGAGCCTCGATTTTTTTAGCATAGCCAGCTAATTCAAGAATTTGTTCGTCAGTCAGCTTTTGCTTGTTTTGTTCTCCTAAGGGAACCATAACCTCTTCGCAATCGCCGCCAGCCTTACGAACTAATTTAATATCTTGGGTATTTACATTCTTCTCAATAATTTTGTGTTCAGCTTTATTTACTGTATAGTTATCAGGAGTTACAGTGCCCTGTACAACATATTCGCCTAAACCCCAAGCGCCTTCGATAAGAATATTATCATCATCACCAGTTGCAACATTTACAGTAAACATTACACCAGCAGCCTTAGAGAAGACCATCATTTGTACAGCAGCGGATAAAGCTACATCCAGATGATCAAAGCCTTGTTTTTCACGATAGTATACAGCACGGTCAGTAAAGCAGGAAGCATAGCATTCCTTAACCTTTTGTACAATGACATCAGCGCCTTGAACATTCAGGTAGGTGTCTTGTTGACCAGCAAAGCTTGCATCCGGCAGGTCCTCTGCAGTAGCAGAAGAGCGAACAGCTACAAAGGGTTGATCTTGACCAACGCGTCTGCCTAATTCTGCGTAAGCTTCAGCGATTTCAGCAGCTAAATCAGCAGGCATTTCCTTTTCCATGATAACTTTACGCATTTTAGCGCAAACCTCACGGAGCAGAGCGCTGTTTTCTACATCCACCAGCTCAGATACTAATTCCTTGATTTCCAGGTCTAGACCTGTTTTTTCAAAGAAATATCTATAAGCGTTAGCAGTAGTAGCAAAGCCATAGGGTACAGGAACCTCAACCTTAGAAGTCATCTCACCCAAGGAAGAGGATTTGCCGCCAGCAATCGCAACATCTTCACGCTCTAATTGATCAAACCAAAGTAAGTATGCATTAGCCTTATCCATTTTGTTTCTCCTTTTTATGTTACACTCATTAAGGTCCTCACCCTTAATATAGTATACACTATAACACATTTATGATATATTATCAACCCTTTTTGGCTTTTTTTCTTAAATTTTATTATCTCCTTTACCTTGAATAGCAGGGCATTTAATGTTATAATCTAAGCAAATCAGGAGGCTGGACAATGCAAATCTACACCTATAATATAAATGAGGCTTTTTTACCGCTCTGCTACAGAGCTGATGACGGACACGGCGACTATAATCGCAGCTATGAGCGCGACTATGATGACTTCGATTACGCAGATTATTCTACAGACCATCGGGACAACAACTTTCGCAACTTTGAAAAAAAGAAACGCAAAACTAAAAAAGAGCTTATTGAAGATATGCTTAAGCGCTGGGATTAAATAGTATATACTAATTAAGGCGACATTACATTGCTGTAATGTCGTTTTTTTATTACTGCCTTAACATTTTACCATCATATTAAGCTTTGCATAAATAAATTATGTAGCTTTTATATTTATATTCGCAAATACATGTATACATTAGGAATTGCTCTTGCTTTTTTTCAGTCAAATATGATATACTATTTCCAATAAGCATAAGCTATAGCTTATGAAAGCATATGGCCAAGCTAATATTTTTTGAGAGGTGAAAACTATGTCCAAAGAAAACACAACAAAATTGCTTTTGACTTTTGCTATTGGTCTAGTAATCTGGTTCATTCCTGCACCAGCCGGTCTTAAGCCCCAAGCCATGCACATGATTGCTGTCTTCGTTGCAACCATCGCTGGCTTTATTATGGCTCCCCTGCCTATCGGCGCCCTTGCCCTTATCTCTGTAGGTCTTGCAGGCTTCCTGGGCGTAATGAAACCCGCTGAAGCTCTCTCCGGCTTTGGCAATGCTACCATCTGGTTAATCGTTTCCGCATTCATCTTTGCTAAAGGCTTTAGCAAAACTGGTCTTGGCAGACGCATTGCTTATGTTATTATGAGCAAGATTGGTGGTAACTCCCTGTTCTTAGCCTATACCATGGCTATTACCGATGTTATCATCGCTCCTGCTACTCCCTCTAATACTGCTCGCGGCGGCGGCATTCTCTTCCCTATCATTCGCAGCCTGTGCTCCGCCTTCGGCTCTGAGCCTGGCGAAACTGGCAAGAAGATTGGTCGTTTCCTCATTGCCTCCTGCTTCCATGTAAACTGCGTAACCTCCTCCATGTTCGTTACTGCAGTTGCTCCTAACCTGCTGTGTACCGTATTGGCAAAGCAATCTATCGGCGTAGAAATTACCTGGGGCTCTTGGGCTGTTGCTTGTATCGTTCCTGGTATCCTCGCTGTAATTTTGGTTCCTCTGCTGGTTTACAAAATTGAAACTCCTGAGATTAAAAATACCCCTGAAGCTAAAGAAATCGCTAAGCAAGAGCTGGAAGCTATGGGCCCCATGTCCACTGCAGAAAAAATCGTTGCTTGCGTATTCGTTGCAGCTTTAGCAATGTGGGCAACCTCCTCTATTACCAAGCTGAACGCTACTATGATTGCTATGGTATGTATCGGCGTTATGCTGATTGGTCACGCTGTTGAATGGTCTGATGTTATCACCGAAAAAGGTGCTTGGGATACTCTGTTCTGGATGGGCGGTCTGATGAGCTTAGCTGGTGGCCTTAACAAATGCGGCGCTATCAAATGGGCTGCAGGCTCCATTGGCAAGAGCATGGCTGGCGTAGATGGCATGATGGCTCTGGCAATCCTCTGCGTAATCTATATGTACTCTCATTACCTGTTTGCTTCCATGTCCGCTCACGTTGCTGCTATGTATGCTGCTTTCGCAGCTGTTGCAGTTGCCTGCGGCGCACCGGCTGGCTTAACCGCTATGTGCTTAGCAGTTATCACCGGTATCATGGGCTCTCTGACCCACTATGCAACTGGTACGGCCCCTATCTTCTTCGGTGCTGGTTATCTCAGCCAAAACGAATGGTGGAAGATTGGCTTTATCGTATCCGTTCTCACCTTCATCATCTTCTTAGGCGTTGGTCCTATCTGGTGGAAGGTTCTGGGTATCTGGTAAGCTTAATTACACATAAAAATTTAGGCTATGTGCTGACAACAGCACATAGCCTTTTTTATGGTTTTGTTTCTTGAAGCTGCGTTAGACATAGTACCTCTCCCATAAACGGATTATATAATCAGCTCTTAAAGACTTTTTTCTATGATTTCAATTAAGGAAATATCAGCTGGCAGCCAATTCACCTCATACAGCTGTTCTTTTGTAAGCCACCTGGCTGCTTCTGCCTCTTTAAGCACAAGCTCTCCTTTGACAACCTCGCACCAAAAGCAATCCATTGAAAGATGAAAGGTTGGATAATCATATTCTATAGTGCAGATGAGCTCTCCAACCTTAACCTCAGTATCGAGCTCTTCCTTAATCTCACGAACAAGCGCCACCTCAGGTGTTTCGCCTGGCTCAATCTTTCCACCAGGAAATTCCCACATACCTTTAAAAGCACCGTAGCCCCTTGCCGTAGCAAATATCTTGCTTTCGCTACGAATTACTGCAGCAACAACTCTCACTATCTTCATTTCACACCAACAAACTCTCTAAAAAGCCTAGCTTCTTAACACAAACTACAAGATGCACGCTTCATTTAGGATAACAAAAGTATCTTAGTTTTATTATAGAGAAGTATTTCCCATCATAAAGTTCTACCTAAGCTCAAAACATACATAGCTATATTATATATTAATTTTTTAACAATAACAAGCATTAGTAGTAATAATAATAGGTATTTTAAATGTTCTTCTGCCATATCAACGTAACAGCATTTATCTTTGGATTGTAGCTACGGTTGAAAACTACATATAGCGGATTGTTATCTGTTTCACGCTACTTGGTTTATTCTCAGAAGCTCATCTGTGCTCAACTGGTTAAACCGCACAAAAGAAAAAACGCATTACTTTCGTAATGCGTTTTTCTAACCGGCGATTTCCTATC
>JAEDNJ010000081.1 GCA_016302525.1 Phascolarctobacterium sp.
AAGCTTGCTTTAAGTAGCTTTTGCCGTTTTTGGCAGTGGTCATGAGCGTGGGAAATAGACATTTTTATGTGTTTAGAACAATTATAAAGGGTATGTTTTTACTAAAAGAGCTTGTGTAGGCAGGCTCTTTTTTCGTTAAAGGAAATAAAATGGCGGCTTGAGGGCTGCTATTTATTGGCTTCAATATTGCCTATACTTTTATTTATAGCCAAAAAGTCCTATCACAAGAGCTTGCACCAGAATAATAAAATTAGCAAGAAACAAAGCAAGCCATCAAATCTGGACCCGTTAACATAAACAAAATGTTTACATATATCTGGTAAAAGTGTATAATTAACTATATATTGCTTAAAATAAGTATCATTATCTAGAGGAGCTGCTTTAGCTGCTGTGCTGGGGGCTCGCTCTAAATTTTAATAGGATGGTGAAAACATGAAGGTTTCTGCTGATGATGTCATTTATATGGCACAGCTCTCTCGCTTGAATGTTCCGGAGAATGAGTTGGAAACTCTGACCGAGCAATTCAACAAGATTCTTGACTATGCTGAAATTCTGCAAAAGATTGATACCACCGGTATTGAAGGCTCCTCCAGCGTTCTGCGCGTGAGCAATGTGCTGCGTGAGGACGTGGTTAAGGAAGGCGTAAGCCACGAGGATGCGCTGAAAAATGCTCCGGCTGTTCATAACGACGGCTTTAAGGTGCCGCGTGTAATTGGTTAATGAAGGAGGAACTAACTGTGAAACTCTATGAACTCACAGCTCACGAGGCACATGAGAAGCTCGTGCAAAAAGAAGTCAGCTCCGTTGAATTAACTAAGGCGCTTTATGCTCGTATTGACGAAGTTGAAGACAAAGTAAATGCTTATGTTACCCTGGACAAGGAAAACGCTTTAGCACAAGCTGCTAAGGTTGATGCAATGCTGGCTGCTGGCGAAAAAATTGCTCCGCTGGCAGGTATTCCTGGTGCGATTAAGGACAATATTTCTACTAAGGGCCTGCGTACAACCTGCTCCTCTAAAATGCTGAGCAATTTTGTACCCATTTTTGATGCCCATGTAATCAAAAATCTGCGTGCAGATGAGACTATCTTCTTAGGCAAAACCAATCTGGATGAATTTGCTATGGGCTCCACCACAGCAACCTCTTACTTTGGTCCTACACATAACCCCTGGAATCTGGATTTAGTTCCTGGTGGTTCCTCTGGCGGTAGTGCTGCTGCTATTGCGGCTGGCGAGGCTATTTGGACCCTGGGCTCTGACACTGGCGGCTCTATCCGTCAACCAGCTTCCTTTAACGGCTGTGTGGGCATTAAGCCTACCTATGGTCGTGTTTCCCGTTATGGCTGCGTGGCCTTCGCTTCCTCTTTAGACCAAATTGGCCCCATCACCAAGGATGTGACCGACGCTGCTTTAGTGCTCAATACCATCTGCGGCCATGACAGCATGGACTCCACCTCTTTGGATGTAGAGGTGCCCGATTTTACGAAGGCTCTTGTAGCTGATGTGAAAGGTATGCGTATTGGTCTGCCGAAGGAATATTTTGGCGCTGGCATTGATGAGAAGGTTAAGGCAGAGCTACAAAAGGCTATTGCTAAATTCCAGGAATTGGGCGCTGAAATCGTGGAGGTTTCTCTGCCGCATACTGAATATGCAGTAATTACCTACTATATTATTGCTCCGGCAGAGGCTTCTGCTAACCTGGCTCGTTTTGATGGCGTGCGCTACGGCGTGCGTAACCAGGAAGCAAAGTCTGCTCCCGAAATGACTACCCTGACCCGTACCGAGGGCTTTGGTCAGGAAGTACGCCGTCGTATTATGCTGGGCTCCTATGTACTCTGCTCTGGCTACTATGATGCTTACTATAACAAGGCCATGCAGGTGCGTACCCTGATTCGCAAGGACTTTGAGGAAGCCTTTAAACAATGTGATGTGCTGCTGACACCTACCTCTCCTGTTGTGGCTTATCCTCTTGATGGCAAGATGGACCCGCTACAGGTTTATATGCTGGATGTAACCACTATTCCCGTAAATATGGCTGGTCTGCCCGGTATTTCTATTCCCTGCGGTTTTGCTGACGGTATGCCTGTGGGCATGCAATTAATCGGTAATGTGCTGGACGAGGCAAGCATTCTGCGTGCAGCCTATACCTTTGAACAAGCAACCGCATATCACAAGGTTTTTGCACCGATTGGAGGTAACAAATAATGACTAAATATATTACCGTTATCGGCCTTGAGGTTCATGCCGAACTGAAAACTAAGACTAAAGCTTTTTGTGCTTGCTCCACCGAATTTGGCGGACTGCCTAATACTCATGTCTGCCCTGTTTGTCTGGGTATGCCTGGCGCTCTGCCGGTTATGAACCGTCAGGTAGTAGATTTTGCCATTAAGGCAGGTCTAGCGCTGAACTGCGAAATCCAAAAGTTTAATAAATTTGACCGTAAAAACTACTTCTACCCCGATTTGGCTAAGAACTACCAAATCTCGCAATTATATCGTCCTATCTGCTTAGGCGGTCATATTGATATTAATGTTGACGGCACTCCTAAGAGCATTGGTGTTACCCGTATTCACATGGAGGAGGATGCTGGCAAGCTGGTACACAGCGGCGCTTCTATTAGCACCTCTGATTCCTCTGCTGTTGACTACAACCGTGCAGGCGTACCGCTGATTGAAATTGTTTCTGAGCCCGATATGCGCAGTGCTGCTGAGGCTCGTGCCTACATGGAAAACCTGAAGGCTATTTTGGAATACACCGAGGTTTGCGACTGCAAGATGCAGGAGGGCAGCCTGCGCTGTGATGCCAATGTTTCTATTATGCCCGTAGGTGCTAAGGAATTTGGTACGCGTGCCGAGATTAAGAACCTGAACTCCTTCCGTGCCCTGGAGCGTGCAATTAACTACGAAGTAGAACGCCAAAAGGAAATCCTAGAGGATGGCGGTCATGTCGTACAAGAGACCCGTACCTGGGATGAGGCTAATGGTGTTACCCTGTCCATGCGTTCTAAGGAGGAGGCTCACGACTATCGTTACTTCCCTGAGCCGGACCTTGTACCCATTGAGCTGGATGATGCGTGGATTGCAAGGGTTCGTGCAACCCTGCCGGAGCTGCCGGCACAACGCCAGGCTCGCCTTATGGAGCAATACGGTCTGAGCGAATATGATGCTTCTAAGATTGTTTCCACTAAGGCTATGGCTGAATACTTTGATGCGGCTGTTAAATCTGCTAAGGATGGCAAAGGCGTAGCAAACTGGCTCCTGGGTGATGTTTCTGCTTATCTTAACAACGAGGGCATTACCATTGCTGAATTCTCTGTCAGCCCCGATAATCTGGCTGAGCTGACCAATCTTTTGAAGGATAATGTCATCAATTCCAAGGCTGGCAAGAAGGTCTTCTCTGAAATGGTGAAGGACAACAAGTCTGCTAAGGCTTTGGTTAAGGAGCTGGGCTTAGAGCAGGTGAGTGATACTGGCGCTATTGAGGCTCTGGTTGACGAGGTGCTGGCTGCAAATCCGCAGTCCGTGGCTGACTTTAAGGCTGGCAAGGAAAAGGCTATCGGCTTCCTGACTGGTCAGGTTATGAAGAAATCTCGTGGCAAGGCAAATCCGCCCATGGTACAGGCTATGCTGCGCGAAAAGATGAGCAAATAAGCGGCGTTTTGCTGGCAAGACTGCTTCTTGTGAGCGGGATATACTTATGAGCATAATCTAGGATTATTCTTTGCGATAAACAATAAAAGGTGCTAAAATATAGGAGAACTGTATTTTAGCACCTTTTTTCTAAACCGTGTTTTGCCATGAAAGGAAACTTATGTTGAATTTGCAACCGAAGAATTTTAAAATCATCCTGTGGGATATGGATGGCACCCTGCTGGATTTTTATCCGGCGGAGCGCTATGCTATCACCACCACGATGGCAGAGTTTGGTCTGCCCAGCTGTACTGATAACATGGTGAGCCGCTATTCAAAAATTAACGAGCAGTATTGGAAGCGCATGGAGCTGGGCGAGATTACGAAAGAGCAGGTGCTCTTAGGGCGCTTTGAGACCTTCTTCAAGGAAGAGGGCCTAGTTGATTTTACTGATTTTGCTAGCTTTAATGCGCGGTATCAGGAAAACCTGGGAGCAAGGGTCTTCTTTCATGATAAGGCCTACGAAATTGCAGCCGCATTAAAGGGCAAGGTGCTGCAATACGCCGTGACTAATGGCACCACTACGGCCCAGACCTTGAAGCTGAAAAACTCTGGCTTAGACAAAATCTTTGATGCTGTCTTTATTTCTGATAAAATTGGTGCCCAAAAACCAAGCCAGGGCTTTTGCGACTATGTCAAGGCGCACATTCCTGCTGTGCCCAGGGAGGAAATTCTCATCATTGGCGATTCCTTGACTAGTGATATGGCTACTGGCAATAAGCTGGGCGTGAAGTGTTGCTGGTTCAACCCAGACCATAAGCCTGTGCCTACAGATGGAAGCGTGCAGCTGGACTACATTATCAGCAGCCTTATCGAAATAGAAAAATTTATCTAAGCATAGCAAACCTTGACAAATTGTGTTATTCGATATATCCTATAGAGTGTATTTGTTTTTTAGTTAAGGAGGCCTTAGGGTGTATATTCAAAGAGGCGCATGGGCAGAAATTAATCTTGATGCTGTTGCGAACAATGTACGCACGGCTAAGGCTAGCCTGAAGCCAGGCACAAAGCTCTGCGCTGTGGTCAAGGCGGATGCCTATGGTCATGGTGCTGTGCGTGTGGCTCAGGAGGCGGCTCGTAATGGGGCTGATTTCTTTGCTGTGGCCCTGCTGCAGGAGGGTGTTGCCCTAAGAGATGCGGGCATTGATTTGCCTATTCTGGTACTAGGGGCGATGCTGCCCAATGTGGCAGATTTAGTTGTTCGCTATGATATAAGCCATGCTGTGTTTGACGAGGAGCGGCTTTTTGCTCTCAACGAGGCTGCCCTGCGCCAGCATAAGAAGGCTAAAATACATCTAAAAATTGATACCGGTATGCACCGCATTGGCGTGCATGTGAAGGATGCCGGTCGCTTTGCTAAGCTGGCTGCCAGCCTGCCCGGCATTGAGCTGGAGGGCGTGTTTAGCCACTTTGCCACGGCTGATGCTGATGATAAAGATTACGCTGCCTATCAATTTGCACGCTTTCAGGAGGCTCTTAAGCTGATTGAGGCAGAGGGTGTGAAGATTCCGCTTCGTCATATCTGCAACAGTGCTGCGTTGACGGAGCTAGAGGAATATCAGCTGGACATGGTGCGTCAGGGCATAACCCTCTACGGCCTGCACCCGGCGCACATGATTTCCTGCTACAAAAATTTTGAGCCGGTAATGACGGTAAAAACCCTTGTTTCCTATGTCAAGCGCTTGCCTGCAGGCAGCTCTATTGGCTACGGCAGGAGCTTTACTACCAAAAGACCCAGCGTTATCGCCACTATTCCCATTGGCTATGCTGATGGAGTGAGCCGCCAGCTGTCCAATAAAGGCTATATGCTGGTGAATGGCGAAAAAGCTCCCATTGTGGGCAAGGTGTGCATGGATCAATTAATGCTAGATGTCACCGATATCCCCGAGGTTAAGGTTGGGGATGAGGTTATTGTTTTTGGCGGTCACGAGCTGCCTATGGAGCTGGTGGCAGAATGGGCAAACACGATTTGCTATGAGTTGGTTTGCGCCGTAAGCCCCAGAGTGCCCCGCGAATATGTGCGGGGAAATTAATACGCTTTCCCTTATTTTATGACTGCTGGGCTCTTAGGAGTTGCTTTTTCCGGCAGTCATTTTTTTCTTGCTTAAAGCTGCAAGATATTATATGATTATATAAAAAGAAGAAGCTCGCTCCTGTGAGCTGTAGAAAGCATTGTTTATTGAGCCGTGCGGCTATAAGGGTGAGGTTACATAAGGAGGCTTAGCCCATAGGGCAGCTGTAGGCTGCCCAGTTGTGTGTAAGAGCATGGCGTAGCCAGGCTCGGAAAGGATAAAGCTATGGAATTTGAAGAATGGCAGGAGTATGTGAATAAGGTTGCAAGCTATTCCATACCTATTCCCCCTGATTTTATTAAGGATTATAACGATTGGCATTGCCGCAGCATTGTGGGCAGAATGTTATTTATCATGCAGGATATTGAGGGGGCTATGCAGGTGCTGAGCACTGTGCGTGATATTGAAATTGACATGGACCAGTATCCTGACTATGGCTTAAGTGATGCAGAGCACAAATGCCTGTGCCTGCGCGATTTAGGTGAAATTGTGTGGCTGGCAGCGCAAAAGGCCGAGGCAGCTCTTTATTACTATGAGCAAGCCTATGCGATTTGCTGCGCATATAAGCATCCGTTGCACTCTGCTAAACGCGGTGCAATTTGGGCGCGTATTCTAGACCTGAAATTTGCGAGCGGCAGACAAAATGAGGCTTTGCAGGAATGTTTAGCCAAAATGCAGGAGCAGCAGCCTGAGGGTGTGAACCAATATCTTTTCTACGGCAACAAGTTTTTAGCAGAGCGTTTTGCTGAAAAGGGCGATTTTGAGAAAGCTAATGCTCATTTTGTAGAGGGCTTTAAGTATTATCCCCTGTCAGACGCTGGCAGGCGCGATCTTGCCGAGGCTGCAGCAGAGCCCAATGCCGAGGAAGGCTATAAAAAGTATCAGCACTGTGCTACCCTGCAATACAGACCCTGGGAAAAATCTAATGCACCGACCCTGGAAGAAGTGCGCGCTAAGCAGCATGAAAGCTATTTGAAGCGCCTGGAAAGGGAAGCAAGGGGCGAGACTACGAATTTAAAAATTAATATTCCAGAGTATTAAAA
>JAEDNJ010000082.1 GCA_016302525.1 Phascolarctobacterium sp.
TCGACCTGAAGCAAATTCACTGCGTCTTTATTTTTGAAGAGCTATTACTAGCTCTTATTTATTAAAGAAATTATTCGTTGACTTGGTCATCGACTTGCGTCGTTGACCCGCACATCTGCTTAATTCAGATTGATGTTCAGTTTTCAAGGTTCGTGCCATCTGTGTGACAGCTTTTATATAATACCACACGAAAAAAGCTTTGTCAACATCTTTTTTCATTCTTTTGCAAGAAAATGTCAACAAAGCTTTTTATGTGCTATTCGCCTTTTTGTTCTAGCAGATATATATCTCCCTGCTCCTTAACAACAACTAGATTGCCTGGTGCTGGCTGAGTTTTTAACAGCCTTCTATATTCTAGTCCGCGCACCATAATATACTTATGACTACCCTCTCGCAAAGCCTCAGCAAAGGCTCCCGTCTGCGGCAACATTTCTGTGCCATGTCTATGAGCATAATACATCATTCCAGGTCTAAGGAATTTATCAACATAGAGAGGAACATCCTGCCTAGCGTGCTCCAAATAATATGCAGCCATAGATTTCATGCTAAATCTCGGCGCCACCTCTGGCAATAGAAATCCAAAGGCAATAACCATAACAACCACACCCATCAAAGCGTGTAGGCAGGCTGCAAGCTGTATGTCCCTATACATAATGAGAAAGGCTGCAATGCCTATACCGATAATTATAGTTATTGCTCCCAAAACATAACCACCCAGCTCTAATTCAGGCAGCTGTCTACCACCGACGATAAAGCCTGCACCTAGAGCAACAAAAAACATCAATGCTCCAACAGCCCAGACGTTATAGCTCGTATTGCTTCTTTGCTTATAAAGCATTTGTGAAATATTCCAGCCAATAATTATAGCCAGCGGCGGAAACATGGGTAAAATATACGACACGAGCTTCGTTTTGCAGATAGTAAAGAAAACAAACACAAAGCCTGCCCAAATAAGCATAAATACTAGATTACGCATATCATCGATACGACTATCACAAATAGAAGCATAGATAGCTTGCGGCAGTAAAACAGTCCAAGGAAACAAGCCCACTATCAGCACTGGGAAATAATACCAAAAGGTTACTCTGCTTGCATGCTCAGGAGTGGTAAATCTTGTTATATTATGAAAGCCTAAAAAGGTATTGATAAAATCCATACCATGGACGGTATACATTGCATAGTACCAGGGGCCTGCAACCAGAAGATAAAGCAGAATTCCTCTTATAACGTGCATTTGCATAATCTGACGCAGCTGACCCATAAATAATAAATATAGGAAAATAATAGTGCCAGGAAAAACTACGCCAATAGGTCCCTTCGTCAGCGTAGCCAAGCCCATACAGATATACATGAGCCAATATTTTTTATGAAGAAAGCTTAAAATAGCAGCCGTCATAAAAAACAGCAGCGTGCTATCCGTAACCGCAGCCTTGCCAAGATAAAAGAATTCGATAGAGGTAGTAAGTACTATACTAGACCAAAAGCCCGCTCTTTCGTTAAAAACCTTCGTAACTGAAAAATAAACCATCAGTGTTGTAAGAAAAGCCATCACGCCAGCTGGAAATCGAGCACTAAATTCACTGTCACCAAAAATAGTCTGTGCCAAGGCTACCAGCCAATAGTACATAGGCGGCTTGTCATACCAATAATCACCAAAAATGCGTGGTGAAAGCAAATCTCTCTCAAAGAGCATTTCTCTAGCAGTTTCTGCATATACAGGCTCATCGGGGTCTAAAAGCGGTACCCCACCAATACCAAAAAAGATAGTAATTATGGCAATTACTACTATAATCGCTATGCTTTTTTCTTCATATTGCTTATCCATAAAACAGCCTTCCTTCAAATCTATGTATCTAAATAAAAAGCCGAGTGCTTCAGCTTCTTATTTTTCATTATCATTTTTAGTTTCAATAGTAGCCATGTTCATAACATTAGAGCCAAAGGCCCGAATAGAGACAAAGGCACCTAGCAGGAACGGCAGATATTCGGCAGTAAAGCGCCATAAAACAGCCATAACACCAGCCAAGCCATTAGGCAACAAATTACTAAAGAGCATGACAAAGCCAGCTTCAGCTATACCACTGCCGCCAGGTGTAGGCGAAAAGTAGAGAATAAGATTAATCAATACCATTCTCCCCATAACCTGAGTTAAGTTATAATCAATGCTCATCCCACTAAAGTATGCAGGAACAGTGGCATAGATGCACAAAAGGCTAATTCCAGATTCTACAAAGGCGCGCATAACAGTGAGCGGATGCTTGCCCATGACTACGAAAGCATTCTTAAATTCCTGATACCAAATAAAGCAATTTTGCCTGGTTTTATAGGCAAGCTTGCGAGTAAAGAAATCTATCCATTTTTCTGGATAGTGCGTTCTCATAAGGAAGAAAGCAATTATGGGCAGGCTAATAAAGCCTACGGAAACCATAGCCAAAACATAGGTCGGTATACCTGTGTTAATATCTGTATCCGTAAAGAAAACTACAGGAACCAAAAAAATCAAAAAGCTAATAGACATAATGGTCCTAACGAGCACGACCACTGTTGCCTTGGCTACAGGCACTCCTGCCTTTTTCATAAACATAACCTGAGCAATGGCCCCACCGCTAGCTCCTGGAGTAACCAAGGCTAAAAAATAGTTGCTCAAAACTACATTGACTATTTGCTTAAGGCTCAGCCTCTCATCTGTTACCTTAGCTAAGGTAATGAGGCGCAGGCCATCAAACAGCAGGCCGACAAACAAAATTCCTAGGGCCATCAAAATATATACAGGCTGGAACATTGTCAGGTAGTCTAATGTCCTTATATCAAATGTGAAATAAATTACAGCGGCTGATATTGCTAATACGAAAACGAAAAGCACAATCAATCTCGCCAACAATTTGTTATTCATCAAATATCTCCAAAATTAATCAGTTTAATCTGTTTTTCCTGTAAGAGCTTTTGGTTAGCAAGAGATAAATACGCCTCTAGCTCCTGCTCCCAGTGATACTGCCAAGTAAAAATCTGTCCTAGCTTTTCCGTTGAAAGTCCTGGATGGGTCATCAGCTCACTGGTGCCCTCTGGCAATTGTTCTATTATGTTTCTCACAAGGCGCTCATTTAGATTGCCACCTGCCAGCATACCGAAGAAATGCTCTGGGTAACGCAAGCCCTTTCTTTTAGCAGACTGCTCTGCTAAATAGGCGCAAAAGCTCAAGCCTGCCCTGCCAATACTGCGACCTAGGCCAGCAGCAAAGCCTCCGCTAAAAATTACTGACTCCCTCGGATTACGAATTTTCGTAATTGAGTATTCTGACGCCAAGTCCTGCACGAGGGCAGCAATACCAGGCAGAACATGAGTATGCTGATGGCTGTCAAGATGAGTTATCCTCAGGCCTGTAGACAAGCCAGCTTCAATTTGTGCGCGCAGCTCTTTTTCTATTTCTAGCAGTTTAATTCTTCCTGAATAATACAGCTTCGCAAAGGCAACATAGTCTGGAAGAAATTTCCCGTTTCTATCTACAAGGGTAGGAATTTTGTAAGCCGTCAAAGCGCTCTCCACGCCTCCGACCAAGGTAAGATGTATGCCAACACCTAGCTTAGGACAGCTGTGAGCAAGCTCAACAGCATCAGCAAAGCAAGGAGCACTGCACATCAACGAGGTGCTTGTTATAAAGCCCTCTTTATGACCTTTGATGATACCCTTATTTATCTCTGTATGTAAGCCAAAATCATCAGCATTAACTATTAATTGCTTCATAAACCGTGGTAACTCCACCAATAATTAGAAGAAAAACCTTCTCCAATAATAAATAGACATATACTGTTGTATTATAACACAAAAATACGCAGTAGGTCAAACATTCCTCTACTGCGTATGATTTTAAGCTTACATTATTAAATTAACTTTAAATGCGTTTATAATTAGCAAAATGTAATTTTACAAGGTTAAATAGGCTCTCCCTGCCGAACTTTGCTGCCAGTCTGCGAGCACATTCTGTGCAAGCCTCTCCGCCCCCCTTGGGTAATTCAGCTAGACCAACCATGGCTGCCAGCTCTTCCATTGTATGCAGAAATTGCGCTCTCGCTAAAATAGAAGCAGAAGCTACGGCTAAATTGCTTTCTGCCTTGGGTCGTTGCCTAAAATTAACCTTGGGAAAGCGTTCTTGTAAGGGACGAAGCACGATGTTACTTTGCGTAAATTGGTCAACTAAGGCATATTCACAAACCAGCTTTTTGGCGGCGAGCTCTTCTAATACTCTGCTTAAAGCATTAATATGCCCGCTCGCAAGTAGCTGATTCAGCTTGCCCCCCTGCCTTACAACCTCAGCATAGCGCTGATTATAAAATTTAGGCTTTAGCTGCAGCACGCTGTAGGCCAAGGCCTTTTCTTTAATAATAGGCTCTAGCTCTAAAATCTTTTTGTCTGTCAAAAGCTTGCAGTCCTTGACCCCTGCACCTTGCAGTTCCAGAGCGCAGCTGGCGTTTAATGCCACCGCGCCTAGTACCAAGGGACCGAAAAAATCACCCTTGCCAGATTCGTCACTGCCTGCCCATATACCATCTGTAAAGCCTGCTTCTAGCTGACCTTCCGTATTTTTGAGCAGCGTAATATGCTCATCTAAACCGTCGCCCACAGTTCCCGGCTTACTTTTACTCTTCGCAGCACTGGTCATAGCAGCGACAAAGGCTTCCATTTCTTGCCTCAGGGAATTATTCCCTTGCCAGACAAGGCGCAAGCCCTTTTTGCCATTATAGACATTTAGAGTAACCTTTTCCTCGCCGCGCTTGTATTGGAACATATGTCCGTATTGAATTTCCTTGGAGGTTATCTGCTCAGCAAGATTATGCAGATTTTGCTCTAGATTTGCCAAATAATTTTCAAACTCCATTACAAGCTCGCCTCTGCTGCTTCTCTGGCTTCATTCATGATAGCAGCTAAAGAACTGCCACTTGCGGCCGCTGCCCTAGCGCAATCCTCATATTCAGGAGCCAGGTTGACAACCCTTCCCTTATAACTACCACACTTTACCTTAATTTCTCCTTCAGGAAGCTTAACGGTAACAAAGCTGCGCTCTAATTCCTGACGGCAAACCTTATGATAGCGTACACCAAGAGTAGTAGTTTCTTCAAAGACTATCTCTAGCAGTTCATCTAGCTTTTCAGCATAGGCCAGCAGACACAGCTTATAAGCAGGGCGCGTTTTTTTCATGACAATAGGCTCAGCCCAAACATCCAAAGCACCTGCCTCACGCAGTCTATCCATAGCGTAAGCCAGCACCTCGCCACTAATATCATCTAAATTACAGGCAGCCTCAACTATGCCATGGGCTGCAGCATTTTCCTGGCCTACATACATACGCAGCACATTCGGAATAGCAACGTCTCTAGTACCAGCGCCATAAGCGATTTTTTCTGAGGTAAAGCCCTCCGGCAGCTCTAAAGACACAGTTGCTAGCACCTTCATGAGAGCCGCACCTGTAGGCGTAGTCATTTCCTTAGGCACTATGCCCTTGCTTTGTGGCATGCCCTGCAGGATTTCTGCTGTAGCAGGAGCAGGAACAGGCATGAGACCATGTGCGCACATAACACTGCCGTAGCCTGTTACAATAGGTCCAACATAAATCTTTTCGATACCCAAATATTCCAGGCCAATTAAGGTTCCTACAATATCTATAATAGTGTCAATTGCTCCCACCTCATGAAAGTGCACCTCATCCAAGGGCTTACCGTGTACCTTACCCTCAGCAACTGCAATAGCACGGAAAACCGCCTCCGCCTTTTGCTTCACACCCTCACTTAAGGAGGAAGCATTAATAATGCTCATGATATCACGCAGATTGCGGTGCTCATGGTGATGGTGTGTATGCGGCAGAGTGCTATGCTCATGCTCATGTTCATGTTCATGCTCATGATGATGCTCATGCTCATGATGATGGTGGTCATGCTCATGGTCATGGTCGTGGTCGTGGCTATGCTCAGGAACGTGTCCATCCTCGTTATGGTAATGAGCATAGAGCTCTCCTGTATGCACATGGTCACTATTATGCTCACTAATTTCTGCTACATCCATAGGCTCGTTAGTGCAGGAATTGTTGTGATTATGACTGTGCTCATGGTTGTGTTCATGTTCATGATAATGCTCATGTTCGTGGTCATACTCGTGCTCATGCTCATAGTTGTGTTCATTTTCCTGATGGTGTCCATATTCATGCTCATTGTCATGCTCATGATGATACCCATGCTCATGATGATGGTGGTCATGCTCATGGTCGTGATCGTGATGATGAGCGTGCTCATGTTCTTCTGGAAGCAGGACATTAAAATACTTTGCCTCTATACCTAGCTTATTCGCATTTTGATAAACTAACTCATAAGCACCCAAGTTAAGCTTTTTAAGCTCTTGTTCTAAAACTTCAAAGGGAAAGCCTGCATCCAACAGAGCTCCTAAAAACATATTACCACTGATACCGGCAAAGGTATCCAAATATATAGTCTTCATTAAAAATCTCCTTTTGTTGTATTACTTACAGCATTACATATACCCTGTTTTTTCTAGAAGAGTAATTACAGATGCAATAGCTAGCATATTACATCCAACATTTTGCCTAGCTATACTAAACTTGTTATGTAAACACTCAATATAGATATCCTATCTTTGCTGATTAATCATGTGCGCCAATCTGCCAGCCCCAAAGCCATTGTCAATATTTACAACAGCAATGCCAGCTGCGCAGCTATTGAGCATGCCTAA
>JAEDNJ010000083.1 GCA_016302525.1 Phascolarctobacterium sp.
CCAACGCTGTTTCCAACACTCCTCCGAGTGGTATCGGCGAGGTTATCAAAACTATTTTAGCGAATATGGTTGCTAACCCGGTTGCTTCCTTGATGAATGCAAACTATGTAGGTATTCTCTGCTGGGCTATCATTTTTGGTATTGGCACCAAATATTTAGCAAGCAAGGAAACCATCAAGGTTGCTTCTGATATTGCTGCTATCGTTTCTGCAGCTGTAGCTGCTATCATCCAGCTGGCTCCCTTCGGCATTATGGGCCTTGTTTATGATGCAGTTTCTGAAAGCGGTCTGGCTATCTTCACCACCTATGGCAAGCTGGTACTGCTTTTGGTAAGCGTTATGGCTATTTGCTCCTTGGTGCTGAATCCTTTCATTGCTTATATAATGCTCAAACGCAATCCTTATCCGCTGCTGTGGCGTTGCCTGCGTGAGTCTGGCGTAACTGCCTTCTTCACCCGTAGCTCTGCTGCTAACATCCCTGTGAACATGAACCTCTGCGAGCGTTTAGGCTTAGACAAGGATTTCTATTCTGTATCTATTCCTCTGGGTGCTACCATTAACATGGACGGTGCTGCTATCACCATCACCGTTATGACCCTGGCTGTAGCTAACACTCTGGGTATCACTGTGGATATGCCCACTGCTGTGCTGCTGTCTATCATGGCAACTGTAGGCGCGTGCGGCGCTTCTGGTGTTGCTGGCGGCTCTCTGCTCTTAATTCCCATGGCCTGCTCCTTATTCGGCATTGGCTCCGACATTGCTATGCAGGCTGTAGGCGTAGGCTTCATCATTGGCGTAGTGCAAGACTCCTGCGAGACTGCTCTTAACTCCTCTGGTGACGTTTTCTTTGCGGCAACTGCTGAATTCCATGACCGCATGGCTCGTGGTGAAAAGGTTGATTTCTAATTTAAACTACTTAGGCGCTTCTTTTTAGAGGCGCCTTTTTAATTACTCATTGCCTTAATGTAAGCATTGTGATAAAATAATTCTATCCATATGTCCATTTACTTTTTATATATCTACACTTTTTAGGAGGCATATTTGATGAGTGCTATTAGAAGAATTTTTGTAGAGAAAAAGGATGCCTTTGCTGTTGAAGCGCATGGTCTTTTGGCAGATTTGCGCAACAATCTGGGCATGACTGCTTTGACAAGCATTCGTATTATTAATCGTTATGATGTTATGGGCTTGACCGACGAGGAATTTGCGATGGCTAAGGCTAATGTTCTGGCTGAGGCTCCCGTGGATTCTATTGTCGAGGAGGAGCTGCCCATTCCTGCTGGTGCCAAGGCTTTTGCTGTAGAGCTGCTGCCTGGCCAATATGACCAACGAGAAGACTTTGCCGAGCAATGTATTCAGCTGATTACCCAAAAGGAGCGCCCCATGGTTGCTTCTGCGAAGGTGTTCGTTTTAGAGGGGGCTTTGAGTGACGAGGAATTCGCAAAAATTAATGCTTACCTGATTAACCCCATTGAAGCGCGCGAGGCTGATTTAGCTAAGCCAGAAACTCTTATCAGCGCTAGCGAGGAGCCCGCAAATGTCAAGGTTATGACTGGCTTTATGGCTATGTCTAAGGAAGAAGCCGAGGCTCTGCGTAAGGAGCTGGGTCTGGCAATGAGCTTAGAGGACCTGCTGTGGTGCCAAAAATATTTCAATGAAGAGCACCGTGAGCCTACCATCACCGAAATTCGCGTGCTGGATACTTATTGGTCTGACCACTGTCGTCACACCACCTTTATGACTCATATTGAGGATGTAGATATTGTTCCTGGCACCTATACCAATCCTGTACAGGCTGCCTATGATAAGTATATGGATGCTCGTGACCTTGTTTATGGTGCTGATACCGAGCGCCCCATCACCCTGATGGATATTGCTGTTATCGGCATGAAGAAGCTGCGTAAGGAGGGCAAGCTGGAGGATTTGGACCAATCCGAGGAAATCAATGCCTGCTCCATCGTCGTACCCATTGAGGTAGACGGCAAAACGGAGGATTGGCTGGTTATGTTCAAGAATGAAACCCATAACCATCCTACAGAAATTGAGCCCTTTGGTGGCGCTGCTACCTGCCTAGGCGGCGCTATTCGCGACCCGCTCTCTGGTCGTTCCTATGTATATCAGGCTATGCGTGTTACTGGCTGTGCTGATCCCCGTGTCGCTGTAGCCGATACCTTGGCTGGCAAGCTGCCGCAACGCAAGATTACCATTGGTGCTGCTGCCGGCTATAGCTCCTACGGCAACCAAATTGGTCTGGCTACTGGCCATGTTCAAGAATACTACCACGACAAATTCGTGGCTAAGCGCATGGAGATTGGCGGCGTTATGGGTGCTGCTCCCAAGGAAATGGTACGCCGTGAGCGCCCTGCTGCCGGCGATATTGTCGTACTCCTGGGCGGCAAGACGGGCCGTGATGGCTGTGGCGGTGCAACAGGCTCTTCCAAGGAGCACACTGTAGAGTCTCTGGCAACCTGCGGTGCAGAGGTACAAAAGGGCAATCCGCCTACCGAGCGTAAAATTCAACGCTTATTCCGCAATCCCGAGGTTACAGCTATGATTAAGCGCTGCAATGACTTTGGCGCTGGCGGCGTTTCTGTAGCCATCGGCGAGCTGACAGATGGTCTTGTTATCGACCTCGATAAGGTGCCCAAGAAATATGAAGGCTTAGATGGCACCGAGCTGGCTATTTCTGAATCTCAGGAGCGTATGGCTGTTGTTATCGAAGCTAAGAATCGTGATGCTTTCATTAAATTTGCTGACGAAGAAAACCTGGAAGCAACTGTTGTTGCAGAGGTTGTAGATAATCCGCGCCTCGTTATGTACTGGCGTGGCGATAAGATTGTAGATTTGTCTCGTGCCTTCCTCGACACCAACGGTGTAGCTCAGCATACTAATGTAACTGTAGCTGAGGAAGAGGGCAAGAACGCCTTTGAGGCAATTCCCGCTGAGGTTAGCGGTGCTGCTGATTTAGAAAAGGCTTGGCTGGGCAACCTGTCCCGCCTCAATGTGTGCAGCCAAAAGGGCCTGTCTGAGCGTTTTGACAGCACCATCGGTCGTGGCACTGTCCTGATGCCCTTTGGTGGCAAAACTCAGCTCACTCCGGCTGAGGGCATGGTAGGCCGTATTCCTGTGCTCCATGGCAACACCACTGCCGCTTCTGTAATGGCCTGCGGCTATAACCCCAATGTGGCTTGCTGGAGCCCCTTCCACGGCGCTATGTACGCTGTCACCGAGTCTGTAGTGCGTGCTGTTGCTCTGGGCGCTGACCCCGCTAAGCTGCGCCTGACCCTGCAGGAGTATTTCCCGAAGCTGCACGATAGCAAGAGCTGGGGACAACCCTTCAGCGCTCTCTTAGGCGCCTTCACCGCTATGGATGCCTTAGATCTGCCTGCTATTGGTGGCAAGGACTCCATGTCTGGCACTTTTATGGATAAGACCGTTCCGCCTACCCTGGTTTCCTTTGCTGTAGGTGTCATTGATGGCAATAAGGCTGTGTCTGCCGAATTTAAGCAGGCTGGCGATAATGTTGTCTTCCTGTCCTGCGAGCGTGATGCTGCCGAGGTGCTGAACTTTGCTAAGCTGCGTGCAAATCTCACTGCTGTGCATAAGGCAATTTTAGAGGGCAAGATTGTTGCTGCTGCTGCTGTCAAGGAGGGCGGTATTGCGGCTCTGGTTTCCACTATGTGCTTAGGCAATAAGCTGGGCTTTGAATTCATTAAGCCCTTTGCTGATACCGATAGCCTCTTTACGCTGCAGCCCGGCGGTATGGTGCTGGAGCTGGCTAACGGCGTAGCTGCTGAGGATGTTTTTGCAGACCTCGATTACATGAACCTGGGCGAGGTTGTGTCTGAGCAGAAGATTGCTATCAATGATGTAGTGCTCTCTGGCGCTGCTCTGGAAGCTGCCTATATGAACACCCTGCAAAAAATCTTCCCCTATAAGCTGGCTGAGGTAGCTGAGCCTGCCGATATCAACCAACCCCTGTATAAGAACGAGCTGCCCCTGACTGCTCCCATTACCATTGCTAAGCCGCGTATCTTTATCCCAGTCTTCCCCGGCAACAACTGCGAGTACGACAGTGCTAAGGCCTTTGAAGAGGCTGGCGGCCTTGCTAAAACCTTTGTAGTGCGTAACCTGACCGCTGCAGCTATCGAAGAATCTGTAGAGGCCATGGTTAAATATATCAATGAATCGCAAATCGTGATGATTCCCGGCGGCTTCTCTGCTGGTGACGAGCCGGACGGCTCTGGCAAGTTCATTGCGACCATGTTCCGCAATCCTCGCATTAAGGAGGCTATCAGCGACCTGCTGAATAATCGTGATGGCTTAATGCTGGGTATCTGCAACGGCTTCCAGGCCTTGATTAAGCTGGGACTGGTGCCCTACGGCGAAATTCGCGAGCTGACCAGCGAATCTCCGACCTTAACCTTCAACAACATTGGCCGCCATATTTCCCAAATTGTTACTACTCGCGTAGTATCCAACAAGAGCCCGTGGCTGAGCCTGTGTGAAGCTGGCGAAGAGCACGCTATTGCTGTGTCTCATGGTGAAGGCCGCTTCTACGCTCCCGAAAGCGTTATCAAGGAGCTGTTTGCTAATGGCCAGGTTGCTACGCAATATGTAAATGCTGAGGGTATTCCGACCATGAACACCCCCTATAATCCTAACGGCAGCCTCTACGCTATCGAGGGTATCACTAGCCCCGATGGCCGTGTACTGGGCAAGATGGGTCACAGCGAGCGTTATGCTAATGGCCTCTTCCGCAACATATATGGCGAAAAGGACCAAAAGCTGTTCCGTGGCGGCGTAGAATACTTCAAATAAATAAATCTCGACATAAAAAACGAGCTGTTTCCAGGTGGAGCAGCTCGTTTTTGTGCTTATAAAGTTTTTAGTTATTTAGCGGATTTTGCCAGCGTTCTTTTCTTCCAGGCATTTGATAGCGTGATAAGCAAATTCGTTGAAGGGAACCTCTAGCTTAAGCTCCTTCGCCATCTTGATAAGGGCGCCGGAAAACATTTCGATTTCTGTTTCGCGCTTAGCGTCAAGGTCCTGCAGGGTAGAGTAGCGCGCGTCCGGGCTCGCTTTGCTGGCCTTAGGCGGGTCAACAATGATACCCTTGGCAGCAGCCACGAGAGCCACCTCATCATGCATACGTTGGCTGATGTAGGCTAAATGCTCGCTGTCAGTGTAGGCGCCGAGGCCGCAGTTAATAATAGCCTGAGGCAGATTTTTGCTGATATTCAAAGCATATTTATTCCAAATAGCCTTATTGATGTTGTCGCTCACGCGATAGCGGAAGCTAGTGCCATCAAGGGCAGCAGAGAGGGCTTCTGTTTTAGCAGAGGGCTTGCCGTCCTCCTCACCAAAGGTCAGGCCCAGAGTTTTAGCAGGATTAAATTTAATGCTATTGCCCACCCTTTGGGAAGCAATGAACATGAAGGAGGGCAGCATATGCTCTGCGCCAATGTGGGCGCCGATAACAGCTTCGCTGTCTACACCGTTCATGGGGCTGATGACGAGTGTATGCTCAGCCACAATTTTCTCCAGCATAGGCAGAACGCTGGCCAGGGCACCATATTTTACCCCCACGATTACAAGGTCTGCTCCCTGAGCTTCTGCAGGAGCTTTAACATTGAGCTTATATTGTTGGTCGTTGATAACGATTCCCTCAGCTTCAAGACGGGCCTTGCGCTCACCCTCGGCAATAATCCAAAAGTTATCCTGAAATTTTTCTGTTAAGCAGCTGATAAAGTAAGCGCCGATAGCTCCGGCACCGATTAGAGCAATAGTTTTGATTTGCATAAGAGCCTCCTAGGTTTAAGTTAATAGTATTATTTCGTTAGTTTTATTCTAGCAAAAGAAGCTCCTGGACGCAAGAAAAAATGCTTGCATAAAGGTAATTTAATAGTTTTATAAGAAAATACTTTACGAAAGTCAAACAAAATACTTGACTAAAGTAAAATAAAGTGCTAATATATAGCTCGTAAGGCGACTGCAAAACTAATGTTGTGAGAGCAAAAGCTGAAAAGTAAGCTTAGCAAGCTAGGCTTATAGAGAGCATAAGAGCAGATACTTGTGCAGAAAAGGTGGCAAGGAATATTAGTAAAGCAGCTGCAAATGCAGGCTTAAGTAAAAGCCATGTGAAGGAGCAAGGAGAATGAAGCTTTTAGTAGTCCATGATGAGCAGGACAAGACAAAAAATGACCTAGCGTATCTTTTTTATCACGAAAAAAGTAAGCGCTTTTATATAGAGTGGGAGGCAGGTGCTGTCGAGCTGCCCATGAGGCTGGCAAGGTATGCCAAGCAGGGACAGCTAAGCCTAAATTCCTCCCAGGCTCAGCTTTGGGTAGAGGAACGCTTAGCTGCCGTGACTTCAGATACTGCCTACCAGGACAATGCCGAGAGATTTCAAGCCCTAAGGCTCAGCAAGGGCCGCTGCCGAGAGGATAGCTACAAGCTTTGTCACAGCTGTGAGCATAGGCTGAGCAGAGAGCTGCAGGAGCGACACGCCCGTCTGATAGAGGATGTGGTTCCGTTGGCAGAGGGGCAGCTGCTGGTTTTCTTCAAGGATAGCCAAACGCGTAAGCTCGACTTAGCAGAGCTCAAAGAGCTGTGCCGTGAGCTAGAGGTCTTGCAGCACAATGAGGAGCTGTTCTTGCAGGTGGAGGTTCTGGCGGAGGGCTTTGCTCTTGGCTGGGGCGAGGGC
>JAEDNJ010000084.1 GCA_016302525.1 Phascolarctobacterium sp.
TTTACAGCAGCCTCTAAAATTCCGTAGACCATGAGGGCGCTGTTATATAAATCTTCTTCCTTTATATATTCCTCTACCGTGTGCACATTCTTCATGCCCGTTCCCAAAATAGCGCAGGGAACGCCATAAGCATTAATAAAGTTCGCATCACTGCCGCCGCCAGTCACATCCACCACGGGAGTAAAGCCAAACTTAGCGCAGGCAGCCTTCGCCAGCTCCACAGCCTCGCTGGTTTCAGCCAGCTTAAAGCTGCTGTATTGGCGGTTCACCTCTGCCTCGACAGCCACAGCACCAGCGGCCTTGGCCTCTTTGACGATGGTGTTGACGATTTCCTCGCGGATAGCCTCTAGCTTTTCTGCATTGCGGCTGCGCACATCACCTTCGATGATAACCTCATCCGGCACCACATTGGTAGCAAAGCCGCCGCTGATAATGCCGATATTAGCCGTGGTTTCTTCATCAATGCGGCCATAGCGCTTTACAGCAGCCAGAGCCTTGGCAGCAATCATAATCGCATTAACGCCCTTTTCCGGCTCTACGCCGCCGTGAGCCTTTTTGCCCTTCACAGTAATCTTATACTTATATTGTCCAGGGGCACCAATGACAATTTCTCCGGGAGCACCCTCGCCATCAAGGGCATAGCCCACATCAGCAGCCAGCCAGCCTGTTTCCATGCAGCGCGAGCCGTTAACACCGCCCTCCTCGGCAACAGTAAAGAGAATCTGGATATCAGCCGTAGCCACCTTATTCTCCTTAAGCAGGCGCAAGCCCTCCAGGATGCCCTCTACGCCGCTTTTATCATCACCGCCTAGGGTTGTGGTGCCATCGCTGTAGAGCACGCCCTCACGGCGTACTACAGTTGCCCCGGTAGAAGGCTCAACCGTATCCATATGCGCACTCAGCAGCACGCTCAGGCCCTCTTTAGTACCCTTTCTATAGGCCCAGAGATTGCCGCAGTTGCCGCCCAGCTTCGCCCCTGCCTCGTCCTCCTTGACCTCAAAATCCAGCTCCATAAGCTTAGCCTTAAGATAGTCAAAAACAGGGCGCTCCTTTAAGGTATGGCTAGGAATAGCCACCATTTCTGTAAATTCCTGCAGCATACGCTCCTTATTAACCTGTACCATATTTCCCCTCCTACAGCACTCTTTGCAGCAGGTCCAGCACATTCCTATGCGTAATTTTGGCAATAGTTGTATCACTATAGCCTCTGCTGCTTAAATACTCAATCAGCGGCTTATAATCCTGTACTCCCTTAATATTGTAGGGAGGATGACTAATGCCGTCAAAATCGCTGCCAAAGCCCACATGGTCATCATTGCCCATCAGGTTCAGCATATAATCAATATGTCTATAAACACTCTCAATGCAGGCCTTGTTATAATCCTCTTCCAAAAACTGACCCGCAAAGGTTATGCCGATAAGCCCCTTATTTTCGTTAATTGCCAAAATTTGCTTATCATCTAAATTGCGAGGATGGCCACATAGGGCCTTAGCATTAGAATGAGTGGCAATAATAGGCTTGGTAGAGGTCTCTATAACATCCCAAAAGCCGGCAGGAGCAATATGCGAAACATCCACCAGCATACCCAGGCGGTTCATCTCAGCTACAACCTTACGCCCAAAGACGGTCAGGCCGCCGCCGCTGCCCTCTTCGTTGACACCGTCAGCAATATCGTTACGATTGCTCCAGGTCAGGGTCATACACCTTACGCCTAGCTCATACAGGCAACGCAGGGCTTCTAGGCTGCCATCAATAGCACCGCCCTCCTCAATAGACAGCAGCGTTGCCGCCTCATGATTGAGAACCTCGGCTGCATCAGCGGCAGTTTTAACCTGCAGAATATCCAGTCCCATGGCCTTGAGCTTAGCACACTCCTGCAGGTATTTATCCAGAAGGCACAGAGTATATCTTAAGCCTCCATAGTATCTAAATTCATGGGTAGGAACAAAAATCGCGCAGAACTGCAGCCCTCCACCCAGAGCAATTTGCCGCTTGATATCAAAATGCTGCTCATTGCTGTAAAGCTCTGTTCCCTTTTTATATAGCTCTGTTAAGGTATCGCAATGACAATCACAAATAAACATAGCCTACTCCTAATAGTATTTTTTTACCTGCTCGGTATAGCTTCCGTCTTCCTTATACATAATCAGAGGCGGCAAAACATCTAGTCCGTAGCTGCCACCCTTTTGCATTTCCATAAGAAAAATCCAGGCCGGCTTATCAAGCTTGGAATGAACCCATTGCAGGCGCTTGGGCTGCAGGCCGTACTTAAAGGCCAGCTGCATACTCTCAGCAAAGCGCTCCGGCAGCTGCACCAAGGCAAAGCGCCCTCGATATTTTACGGCATAGGCAGCAGCCCTAAAGAAATCCTCCAGCGTTGCCGTAACCTCGTGGCAGGCCGCTGTCCCGATTTGCCGCTGATTACCGCTATTCCTATAGGGTGGATTAGCCGCTACTAAATCCATGCTCTCGTGAGTCAAAAATTCCTTGTAGCGACAAATATCCCCATCTATAACATGAAACTTTTCTTCCAAATTATTGTCAGCTACGCTCTGACGCAGCAGCCTTGTAGCGGCAGGATTCACATCCACTGCTGTCACCTCGGCCGCGCCCCGGCTTTCCAAAAGCATGCTGATAGCACCTGTGCCGCAGCCCAGCTCCAGCACCTTGGCCTTGTGCACCACGTGCGGAAAATTGCCTAAAAACACAGCATCTGTAGTAAAGCAAAACTCCTTTGCATCCTGCCAAATCTTATAGCCACAGCCCGGTATATAATCACAGCGTATGCTGCTTTCCTTACACATCTTCTGCCTGGGAAGCAGAAATTACCTCTTCCCACTCCACCTGAATGACATTGTTCGGCGCTAGCTGCACAGCAGCGGTGTGTTGGCTGCGGTTAATGCCCACAACCTTGCCCTCACCTAAGGGAGTTGCTACCATGCTACCCATCTTCGGAATCTCGACGCGCTCTCTGCGCTTATTGTCGCAGCCCTTGCAATACATATGGTTTTCATATTTCAGACAGCACATCAGGCGGCCACAGATACCAGAAATCTTGGTAGGATTAAGCGACAGGCTTTGATCCTTGGCCATGCGAATAGAAACAGGCTCAAAATCTCCCAAAAAGGTCGCACAGCACAGAGGACGGCCACAGCTGCCAATACCGCCCAGCATTTTTGCCTCGTCACGCACGCCAATTTGGCGCAGCTCAATACGAGTACGGAAAACAGAAGCCAAATCCTTAACAAGCTCACGGAAATCTATTCTTCCATCTGCGGTAAAGTAGAAAATAATCTTGTTGACATCAAAGGTGAACTCGACATCAATCAAGCGCATGGGCAGGTCATGGTTTTTAATCTTATGCAGACAAATATTAAAGGCCTCTCTTTCTCTGACCTTGTTCTCTGCCAGCTTTAAATCATCTTCAGGCGTAGCCTTGCGCATGACAGGCTTGAGCGGCGCCACGATAGACGCATCCTCCACCTCTCGCGGTCCAATAACAACCTGACCATATTCAACGCCACGAGCAGTTTCTACAATAGCATTATCGCCCTTCACCACTCCTGTATCTGCTGGATCAAAATAATATATCTTACATGCCTTTTTAAATCTAATTCCTACTACAACGGGCACGCTCATCCCTCCTTACAAAATTTATCTATTTTCAAGGCCATAGCCTCCATAGTCAGCTTCACAGCAACATTAGCAACTAAGGCCCTATAAGCCTCGTCAACAGCCCCTAAAGCCCTCTTTAGACCCTTGACCTGCCATTTTCTGCTTAAAACCTCTAAATTAGTCGCTAAATCACTATTATATAAGGAAGCCTTTAAGTCTAATCTATAGGTCAGCATATCTCTTAGCAGAAGCTGCAAGAGCTGTACAAAGAGCAGGGCTTCCTGCCTTTCGTATTTTTCTAGCCATACGCGACCTACTAAAAAGCTCAAAGGACTGCTTAAGGGCAGACCCTCGATAAAGGCATAGGCCTGCTCCCTATAGGCAAAGACCTCTCTTTGATGATACTCTAGAGCTAAGCCCAGCGAACCCTCACTGAGACGGGCCAGCACCTCCAGCTGCTCTAAATCAGGCGCCTTCGCCTCATTGGCTACAAAATAAGCCTGCAAAGCCTTGATTTCCAGCTCTAGCGGTATGCCATGAAAACGCAGCTGTACCACCCTAGAGAGAATCGTAGTGAGCAGCCTATCGGTCGAGGTAGCCAGGAGAATAAATACCCAGCCAGCAGGCGGTTCCTCCAAAAGCTTGAGAAAGCTGTTAGCAGCAGGCTCCGTCATCCTGTCTATGTCCTCAATTATACACACCTTGGTGTCTGACATGACGGGAGCAAAGGCAGCCTTACTCACCAGGTCGCGCATTTGGTCAATGCTTAAATCCTTTAGGCGGTGGGTTTTGGGATCCTCTTCTCTAGCCACATGCAGAAAATCAGGATGGCTAAGATTGCCGTCCTCGATATTCATCAGCCTGCAGGCCTCGCAGCCGTCCTTTGGGTTATGGTTGAAGCACAGAAGGCTTCTGGCAAATTCCAGAGCCAGCATACGCTTACCTACACCCTCTGGCCCAGTAAACAAAAGGGCATGAGGCCGCTCCCTCCTTGCCAGATAGCTAACTAAAAACTCTTTAATTTGTGTATGTCCTAGTACCTTATCCCACATACCTATTTACCCAGCTTCGCCAAAATGGCTTTCATAATTGCTGCGTGAACCTCGTCCTCCGAGCCCTCGGCATTAATAACAGCAAAGCGTGTAGGCTCAGCCTGGGCCAGAGTTAAAAAGCCATTGCGTAAAGCCTGCTGAAACTCTAGTCCCTTAATCTCAAAACGATCCTTCACCCCACGGGCATCACGGCGCTTTGCCAGCACCTCCGGTCTGCCATCCAGCACCAGCGTTAAGGCGGGCATAAAGCCCTCTGTAGCGGCAGCATTGAGCTGGCGCAGCTCGCTCAGCTCCTCTAGCTTTAAGCCGTTAGCTAACCCCTGATAGACAAAGGTAGAGTCGCAAAAACGGTCACAGAGCACGATTTTCCCAGCCCTTACAGCAGGGCGTAGCAGCTTGTCCACGTGCTCGCTTCTGGCAGCCAGAAACAAGAGTGTTTGCGTAGTATTGGTTAAGGGCAGCTCAGCACTCAAAACCAGCTGGCGCACCTCTTCCGCTAGGCTCGTACCACCCGGCTCACGACTTTCCACAACCTCGTAGCCCTGTGCCCTGAGAGCAACAGCAGCCTTGTGAATTTGTGTCGTCTTGCCGCCTCCATCAGGTCCTTCAAAGGTAATAAATAATCCTTCCATAGTTCACCTATATGTTAAAGCAAAAATTTCAAGAGCTCATCATATTTAAACAAAGCTCATTCTATACAAATACATAGACTATACAGCAATCTAAACAGCTCTAGACAGCATACTAACCAATTTGTTCAGTATGAAATGTTTGCTCATACGTTACCTCCTACATCAACAAGTTCGTCCATCTCGTCAATCTCTTCTATCTCAAACTCTGACTCAGGATCGAACGGTTTATTGTATATGTATCTATTAAATACTATTGATATAAAATCTAACCCTGCTGGGGTTAAAATGTCCCTAGTTATACTGTCTATCGTGGTGTCGTCTAACGGTAGACTCGATACGTCTATAGTAGTGGCCATGTTATTTATTATGTTGTCTATTCTAGTATCTATTCTATTGAACCTTTCTTCTAGGTTATATTCTAAATCCTTCTTAGGTGTTAACCACTTTAAATCTAGTAGTTTATGTTTTAACCCCCGTAGCTCGATATAACATACTTTCTCCTTATTATCTTCTAGGCGTGTTAGAAAGTCTTCCACTGATTTTAAAGACAGCTCTATAACACCTGTGTCTAGACTCCTAAGTATAATTTCTTTATTATTCTTAGGATCTATGGTTACTGGTATTGTTTCTAAAAATAATTTCCTATTAGTGCTAGTTCCTTCCATTACCATTATTATTCCTCCTATAAATATAATTTCTTTATTAATACTATTATATACCATTTGGTAATATTCTTACGAATATTTATCTGAGCGTCTGTACTGAATGGAACGGTTTCCTTTAGTTTTAGGCTGCAATGTAGCCTGAGGCAATATCTTTTCCCAATAGCTCCAAGCTGTTCATTAGCCTCTGTGTTTAACAAATTAGCGCACCTACAATAATTTGCTGCAAATATACTAATCTATTCTTTAATTATATCATATGCAAATAAAAAAGCCTATATTCTTTTTGCAGAAATAAAAAATGCTAGCCTTGCGAGCTAGCATAAAGCGACATTATTTGAATACAGATGGCATCTGGAAAAAGCCCAAGGCAGCACCAAGCATATAGCTGGCGCCACTAGCCACAGCCAGAAAGGCCGCCAAATGCACAAAATCCTTTTCCTTAGCGCAGGTATAAATTGCTCTTAAAGAAATCAGCAGCACTATACCCCAAGCCCAAGGACTATCAATGCAGTAAACGAAATCTCTAAATTCCATACTATTTCCCATAATCTATTCTCCTTTATGAAAAAAAGCACCCGAACTAACAGGTGCTTTGCATTTCCATGGTGCCTCAGCACAGAATCGAACTGTGGACACAAGGATTTTCAGTCCTTTGCTCTACCAACTGAGCTACCGAGGCATATTGGCGACCTGGATGGGACTCGAACCCACGACCTCCGCCGTGACAGGGCGGCATTC
>JAEDNJ010000085.1 GCA_016302525.1 Phascolarctobacterium sp.
AAGAGCGTCGTAAATACGGCTTAAAGAAAGCTCGTAAAGCAAGCCAATTCTCCAAGCGTTAATTTTTGGAGAGCTTCCAAGGTTATCACAAATCGACAAAAATCCCCAGAAACTGCGTATTTATGCGGTTTCTGGGTTTTTTTTATTGCGAAAAATAGCGGGCTAATTATATGTATTTCTGTTTGTTTTAGGTTCTATTTGTAGCATGTTTGCAATTTATTTACAACGAATCATGGGGTATATTATTACAACCAGAACAGCGAAGAATGGGAAGAGGATGAAGAAAAGTCGTGAGCATTAAGTTCATACAGTGAGATGTTAATGAAAAAAGAGCAGCCCAAATCAGCCGCTCATTCCTTATAATAAAAATATATTTTCTTTTTCAAAAAAAAGTGCTATAATAAAGTCGATGCTACCATAACGGTAGGCGGTTGGCCCTCTACGGAGGGACTGTGACCCTCCGATAATATAGAAATCTGGCATAGCCGGAAATCTTGCACGTGAGGGGTGATTCCCATGCTAACAACAGATACCATGCTTGGTATGTTGGGCTATGGCATAGGCTGTATAGCTTTAGGCTTTGGCCTAGGTTTAGCATTAGGTTCTTTACATAGTAAAAAATAGCCGCCCTCGCCAAAGTTGCGGCTATTTTCTATAACTAGCTAACACTGAGGCCAACCGTCTATCGGTAGCACTCTTTCTATGCTTATTCTACCACTTTATTGGAAATAGTGCAAGAAAAAATCATTTTTAGCGGTGCTTCGTTGTAAAATGAAGTTGCACAAAGTGCAAAACTAAATATAATGCTTCATTGTAAAACGAAATTGCATAAAGTGCTACTTCTTATTGCAAATAGGGAAATAAAAAATCACCTGTGCTTTGGGTACAGGTGATTTCTATGTCTAGGCAAATTATTTTACCCACATACCTTTTTCGTCTTTTTTATAGCCTACAGCTTCGATTGCTAAAGCAGCCATAACCTTGGTTTCATCTTTAATTTGCACATTCAGCTCTTCTGCTCTGATGAAGTCATCATGGCACATTTCGCTGGGTGCTTTTTTGGTAATAGCGGTATATTCGTTTTGCATTTCTACTAATTTTTGAGCTTGTGCTGCTAATTTTTCCATTGATAATTACTCCTTAATCTTGCTTATATTTTATGCACTGTAAGCTTTAACATAAGTCTACTGTGCAAATGTATCCTCTTTATTATAGTATATTATCCTTCTTTAGACAAGGGAAAACTTCGTTCTACGGGCAAGAAATAACCTTTGTTTTCCCTTGAGAATATGTTATAATAAACTGTAATATTATTTCCAAGCGAGGTGGGGCGTATGCAAGCACACTTTCTGATTATTACAGGTATGTCTGGTGCTGGCAAGAGCCAGGTTGTGCGTACACTGGAGGACTTAAATTTTTTCTGTATAGATAATTTACCTGCTACCCTTATTCCTAAGTTTGCAGAGCTTTGTCGGCAAACGGAGGAAAAGAATGTAGCCTTGGTAGTAGACATTCGCGGTGGTCGCTTCTTTGACCAGCTCTTAGGTGTTCTCAATGAGATGGAAGCCTCTGGCCAAAAATTTGAGCTGCTCTTTTTAGATGCTTCTGACGAAACCTTGGTGCGCCGTTTTAAGGAAACGCGCCGTCGTCATCCTTTGGGAAGAACCAACAGTCTGCTGGAAAACCTGCAAACAGAGCGCAATCTCTTAGAGCCGCTGCGTAAACGTGCTACCCATATCTTTGATACCACCACCCTCAAGGCGGCAGAGCTCAAGGAGCGTGTTATCGAGCTTTTCTGCGAGGATAAGCAAAATAATATGGGGATTGTAGTGCGCTCCTTTGGCTTTAAGCATGGTCTGCCCTTAGACAGTGATTTAGTGCTGGATGTACGTTTTTTACCTAATCCCTTCTATGTTAAGGAGCTGCGTAATCAGACCGGCAACGATTTGGGCGTAGTGGAATACCTCTGTCGCTATCCGCAAACTATGGAGTATCTGCGCCTTGAACAAAATCTGCTTGATTTTCTTATTCCTCAATATATAAATGAAGGCAAGAGCCAGCTTGTGATTAGTGTTGGTTGCACTGGCGGCCAGCATCGCAGTGTTTATGTAGCCAATAAGCTCTACGAGCATTTGCGTAGCCGTGGCTATGATGTTGAGGTGTCTCATCGTGATTCGCAATTCTGGAGGAAGTAATGGGCTGGATAGGTTGGCTTTGTCCTGGCGTAAATATTAAGCGTTGGCTGCTCTTAGCTACCGTTGGTATTTTACTTTGTGTCGCGGGCTTAGTTATGTTCTTTAATTTTCAGGTTATGGGAAGGCTAGAGGAGCTTCTTTTCAAGTTAACCTATCTTACCACTGGCCGCTATTCTAATGGTGTAATAAAGGCTGCCGGTGCCTTGATGATTATTCTGGGCATATTCTGTCTGGTTTATGGCACGCGTAAGGTAGTGCGCTCTGTTGTTTCCTCTCTGCTTCCAGATAGCTCTGGCTCCTTGATGGAGAAGATTTTTGTGCAGCGTAAGCTTACTCATGGTCCCTCTATTACCGTTGTTGGTGGTGGCACGGGTCTGTCTACTATGCTGCGTGGCATGAAGTATATTACCAATAACTGTACTGCCGTCGTAACCTCTGGTGATGATGGCGGTTCCTCTGGTCGTCTGCGCAAGGAGCTGGGCATTATTCCTCCTGGCGATTTGCGTAACTGCATGATTGCTCTTGCGGACCAGGAGCCCTTAATGGAGCGCTTAATGCAATATCGCTTTCAGGGGGATACTCCCTTAGCAGGACATTGCTTTGGTAATCTTTTCATTGCTGCTATGGCCGAGGCTGAGGGCGGCATGGAGGCTGGTCTACAGGCAACCAGCCAAATTCTTAAGGTGCGTGGCAGGGTAGTGCCCTCTACGCTGGCAGATATTCAGCTGCAGGCAGAGATGACAGACGGCACTATTGTTACAGGTGAGTCGAAGATTCCTGAGGTGCGTAAGCATATTTATCGCCTCAAAATGCTGCCTGAGGATGCTCCTGCTGCCAATGATGCTGTGGAAGCTATCTTGGAGTCGGATGTGTTGATTTTTGGACCTGGCAGTCTTTATACCAGTGTCATTCCTAATCTGGTGGTGCCTGGTATTCGCAAGGCTGTTTTAGAGTCTAAAGCTATCAAGATTTATATTTGCAATGTTATGACCCAGCCTGGCGAAACAGATGGCTATGGAGCCTACGAGCACGTAAGAGCGCTGATCGACCATGTGGGGGCACAGTTCCTGGACTATGTAATCGTCAATGATGAAAAGATTAGCTCGGCGCAGCTGCTTCCCTATAAGGAGAAGGGTGCTAAGCCCGTTAGTGCTGATGTGCGTAAGCTGGGCAATTTGGGGATTAATGTCGTGCCTGCTCATCTAATTAGTAAAAAGGATTTGGTGCGCCATGATCCTGTCAAGCTGTCGCGTGTTTTAATAAGCTTAATATATCGTTTGCGTCTCTTTGGCAAGGGTGTGCAGTTCTTTGACTACTTCTTTGTGCGCTTGGGACTAAAGCAAATGAATGGTAAATAATAAGGAGACAAAATGTCTTTCTCTGCTGAGGTAAAAAATGAATTAGCCCGTTTAGAAACTAGGGATGCTAATAGTGACAAGGCTGAGCTCTTAGCCCTGCTGCGCATGAGTGGCGCTATTGTCCTGCGTGGACTAAACATAGGTATTCATTTTTCCACCGAAAATGCTGCTCTGGCCCGTCGGGTGCTGCAGCTTTTGAAAAATAATTATCATGTGCAGACCGAGGTTGTTATTACCAGGTCACGCCGCTTAAAAAAGAATAACCGTTATCAGGTACAGGTTATTCCCTCGCCACAGGTGAGCACTGCGATGACAGAGCTGCAGCTCTTGAGCGTTGAGGGTGACTTGAATAATCCGCTCTTAAATAACCTGGCTACGAAAAAGACCTATCTGCGAGGTGCTTTTTTGGGTGGGGGAAGCGTAAGCCGTCCTAATAGTGACTATCATCTGGAGCTGGTAACGGGCAATGAGGTCTTTGCCCAAACCATTATTAAGGTTATGCAGAGCTTTTCGCTAAGGGCTAAGATGACCGATAGAAAGAATGAGTATATCGTTTATCTTAAGGATGGGGAAAGTATTGTCAAGTTTCTTAATGTCATTGGAGCGCACAATGCTATGATGGAGCTGGAGAATGCCCGTATTATTAAGGATATGCGCAATAATGTTAACAGGGTAGTAAACTGTGAGACCGCCAATTTAGGTAAGGTAGTGAAGGCTGCCCTGCGACAGGTGAACTGTATTAAATTTATCGAAACGAAGATGAACCTTACAGAGCTGCCTGAGTCGCTCCTGTTCATTGCTAATTTACGGCTACAGTACCCTGAGGCTTCATTGAACGAGCTGGTGGATCATGCTGAGGGCTTGGGTAAGTCTGGCATTAATCATCGCCTAAAGAAGCTGCAGGAGCTTGCTCTTAGCCTAGGTATGGAAGAAGAAAAGGATTAAGGTTGAATTCTATGTGGAAAAAATTTCTCTTAGGCTGCAGTGGGCTGGTTGTAACTGCGCTGCTTGCTGGCGGCCTGTACTGGGTGATCAACAAGGAACAACTGAAAACGGAATATGCTGCCTACAAGAGGATGGGTGCACCTGTTCTCATGTACCATGGTGTAGAGGAAGAGCTTCCAGAGGGCTGGCCAAGGAGCCTTGTTATGTTGGCAAAGGATTTTCGGGCTCAAATGCAATATCTTAAGGAAGAGGGCTATACCATAGTAACGGTTGCCGAGCTGGCACAGCGTTTAGAGCAGGGGCAGAGCGTAGATAAATATGTAGCCTTGAGCTTTGATGATGGCTATAAGAATAATCTTTTAGTTGCTCTGCCTATTTTGCAGCAATATGATGCCAAGGGTTCCTTCTTTGTTATTAACCGTATGATAGGCAAGCCCGACTACATGGACGACGATGATATAAAAAAGCTTTTAGCTGCTGGCATGGAGCTGGGTTCTCATTCTTATACACATAGCCTTTTAGCAGAGACTGCGGATAAATATTTAGTTTGGGAAATGGATACCTCGCGTTATTGGCTTAAGAAAAAATTCGATGGCTACATTGTGCGAACGCTAGCCTATCCTAACGGTAGCTATGATGAGCGTGTCATTGCTGCAGCTCATAAATATGGCTTTTACAGAGCTTTAACGGGGCATATTGGCCTTAATACGGCTGAGACCTATAAAAAGGCCCCTATGGAGATGTATAGAGTGAATGTTGCTGATGATGGCAGAGGACTAGAGGGCTTTAAGTCACGCCTTGAGCAGGCCTATTTCTTTGGCTTTTTGGCAACTAAGGGAATTAATATTAACCCTCTTCGAGATTTATTTGTAAAGGATTAAGCTATGCAAAAATTGATGTTAGCCTTTAATTTTACTCCGGAGCGCTTGCAGGCTCTCAAAATGGTAGCTTTGATGGCAAAGGTGCAGCTGCGAGCTGTGGAGCGAATGGATATGTGTCAAAGCCTGGGGGCTTTAGTAGGCCTGCCTGGCATGGAAAGAGTAGCAGAGGAATATACTGGCCTAGAGGCACAGGAGGAAATGCTTTTCCTTTGCGGCATTAATGGACCTACTTTGGATAGATTGCTGCAGGGAATTAAGCGTAGTCCCTTAAAGCAGGTGGCCTTAAAGGCCATGCTTACTCCCACTAATGCCGAGTGGACTCCTGTTAAGCTCATGGCTGAGCTGGCAGCAGAGCACGAGTATATGACGAAAAAGAGCAAGGGACAGCGAGTAATGCACAAAATGCAATAGGTTTTGACTATGCTTTTAGCATAGAAATTGAAATTTATAAATACAATAATGATAATATATGGAGGTAAGAACAATGGCTAAGGATAGTTCTTTTGATGTAGTTTCTCAGGTTGATATGCAAGAGATGGACAACGCAGTCAACCAAGTAAAGAAGGAGATTTCTCAACGCTACGATTTTCGTGGCAGCAATGCTTCTATTGAGCTGGGCGATAATGTAATCAAGATTGCCGGCGAGGATGAATATAAGCTGGAAACTATTATTGATATGCTGCGCGTAAAAATGGCTAAGAGAGGCGTGCCTCTGCGTGCTATTGAGCCTGGCAAGGTAGAGCCTGCTGCTAAGGCTACTGTTCGTCAGGAAATCGCTATTAAGCAAGGCATTTCTAAGGAAGTAGGCAAGAAAATCCAAGCTGCTATTAAAGCAACCAAGCTGAAGGTTACTGCTCAGCTGCAGGATGATCAGGTGCGCGTATCTGGTGCGAAAAAGGATGACCTGCAGGCTGTTATCCAAATGCTGAAGAGCAGCGATTTTGGTGTAGACCTGCAATTCATCAATATGAGATAAGTGCAGTTTAGCAAGCTGGCACAATAAAAAAGCTCCACTGCTTTTGTAAACAGTGGGGCTATTTTTATAGGCTGGCACTGGTGCCGGCGCCAAAGATAGTATCAATTTTTGCTTTTGCCAAGGCTTTAAGGTCATCATCAATGTAGCCATGCACCTGGATGAGAGCATAGGTAATGGCCACAATATCATCAGAATAGCCAAGGATGGGGGTTAGGTCTGGAATAAAGTCTAAGGGGGAAATCAGGTAGCCAAGAGCACCCATAATGATAACCTTAGTGCTGGCAGGAACCTCTGGCTTTTGCATAACATACCACAGCTGCAGGGCCTTGTAAATAGC
>JAEDNJ010000086.1 GCA_016302525.1 Phascolarctobacterium sp.
CATAAGCCCAGTGACCAGCGGGAACATCAGAGAACGGGTTAGCAGCATAAGCGGATGCAGTTACGCCTAATGCCATAGCCATAGCTAATACTAAAGATTTTTTCATTATAGTTTCCTCCTTCAGGAAAAATATTATTCCTTAAAGATTAGCCTTATCTCAGCAAGCCTCTCTGCACCTTTTCGCTCAAGAGTTTCCTCGTTTCCTCTGTCTAGTTCAGCACAAAGTCGCTTTCTGCAATGTAGCCATTCTTTAAGCTGTAAATATTGTAACACAAACAAAAATTGCCATGGCCACTCATTAGCCGTCTTATGTAATCTTTTAGATTACATTTATTAGTTGCCCAACAAAAAAGCACAGCAAGCATAAGCTGCCTGCTGTGCCAAAGTCATTATTTTTGTTTTTCGCCCCAGTCTATTAGACTGAGTAAGCTGATAACTAAACAGAAAAATTAGAAGGTGAATTGTACACGGCTGTACAGAGTTCTAGCCTTTTCATCGCCTTTTTTGCCTTCAAAATCATACCATTCTAAGCTATAAACAATGTTCTTAGCCAGGGTATAGGATGCGCCAACACCATAACCCTTAAATCCTTGAGAATCATCATTATCAAATTTATCACATAAACCACCGTTCATGGTATGTGCATAGTAGGTGAGGTCACCTTGGTCATAGTAGTTAGCCCACAGGCCCCAGGAACCAACCTCGCTAGCGCTAGCACCCTTATAGGACAGGCCAACCACATAACCATTTTCTTCGCTGTCAGCTTCCTTGTTGCTCTTTATATAGGTAGCAGCCAGGTCAACATTTTTCACTACCGGCAACTGAACAGTTGCAGAAGCAACCTTTCTTTTTTCACCAGTATTATCATCTTTACCTTGGATATAATCAGCATTAATACCAACAACACCAAGCTTAGTAGAAGCCTTTACGCCCCACAGCTCGTCTTTCTCATCACCATTTTCGGTATCTTGACCATAAAATGCAGCTACATTAACCTTCTTGCCATAAGCTACTTCGATCATTTCCATGGTGTCATCATAGAAATTGCCATTGCCCAGGAATTGGTCAAAGCGGCCAGCCTTCACACTTAAGCCACCAATACGACCAGAAATAGCAACTTGGTTCATATCAAACGCATCGCTTTTAGCACCATCATTTAAGTCATCATCATTTTGCAGGCGTGCATAGTAAGCCCAGTCCTCGTTGATTTGGCCGTTCAGGAACAGGCGAGAACGCAGCTTATTGGTTCTTACCTTAACATCAGCGCCATGACCAGATTCATAGTCATAACGAACTTGGCCGGTGATAACCAGGTTGTCAGCCTTTTTCTCTAATTTAGCAACGCGAACACCCAGTGCATCCAGCTCGTCAGAGAATTCAGCAGCCAGCTTGTCAACATTGCAGCCCTTTGCCATTGCTTTAGCAACGATTTGAGCCATTTCATAACGGGTCATGGTGCGGTCACCTTGGTAGGAGCCGTCGCCCATGCCTTCGATAACGCCAGCAGCAGCCAGCTTGTCGATGGAATCATAAGCCCAGTGACCAGCAGGTACATCAGAGAACGGGTTAGCAGCATAAGCGGATGCAGTTACGCCTAATGCCATAGCCATAGCTAATACTAAAGATTTTTTCATTATAGTTTCCTCCTTTAGGAAAAAAATTATATCCTAAAGACCAACCGCATCATTGCCAGCTTTTTTGCACCCTTTCGAGCAAGAGTTTCCTCGTTTCCTCTGTCTAGTCCGGCACGCCAAACTCCATTGATTTAGCCGATTTTTAGGATATTAAAATTTTATCACATAGGGAGAAAGCTATGGATGCTTGTTATTTGATATTTGCAATCTGTTAGTTTTCTATTTTGATTTTATCTAGTACTGCACTTATATGCTACTCTTGCCTAGCCTTTCACTAGAACTGCAACAGCAATATAAAATGCTTCACTCCATTTTTTATTGTAGCTTTACTAGTAATCTACATAAGATTTACTATGCAAATTCAAAAACGCTTAGCATTACTTTTATGCGCTATTCTTGCCTAGCATTTCACTAGAACTGCAACAGCAACACATAATGCATCTACATTTTTTGGATTTGCGGCCTTATTTCTCATCCTTTACCAGGTCTGCCATGTCAACATTTAGCACCTCGGCTATGTGATACAAGGTGCTTAGGCTACACGCAGCATCACCATTCTCAACCTTGGATAAAAATTGTCTGGTTAGACCTGCAGCGCTGGCAAAGTCCTGCTGATTCATGCGTTCCATCTTCCTGTAATATACTATTCTTGCACCTATTTGTTTTAGCTTTTCTTCAAACACTTGTCCATCTCCATACTTCTCTTTAATCTCTAAGATGCAACAATACGCAACATCTTTATCTAGAAAAAGTATAGCAGATTTTCATATTTAGTTTTCCTCTTTATAGATTGCATATGCAATTCTACAGTTTTCTTGAGTAAAAATTGCTTGAGGTGCAATTATAGTAGATGAAATTACACAAATAAATCATCTAAAACTATTACATTTGTAAATAAGCCGCTGTATTCATTTTGATGCAAGCCAAAGGTTGTAATCAGTGTGTTATGCACAATTTCCTTGGCAGACAGGTATTCCGATAAAATAGTTTGTCTTCTTAACAAATGCTTGTAATATTCCTTGTTTACCACAAAATCAGTGCTATAATATTTAATCTCGCACATATTAACCACATTATCCTTGCGGGATATTAAGAGATCTATTTGTGTCCCCTCCTCATCATCACTCCTTTTACTCCAAGCAGAATTCTCAGAAGCAACTCCAGCTATACCCAAGGCCCGTTTAATCTGCTCTATATGATTAAAGCACACATTTTCAAAAGCAAAACCACGCCAAATATTAACTACATTTGATGTAACATTTTCTTGCCAATAATTCTCACTAGTTTTCTTGTTGTTTCCCAAAAAATGCAAGTAAAAAATGCAAAAAGGATCTACAAGCTTATAATGCTCTTCACGCTTCCCATAACCAAAAGGAATATATTTAATGATAAAATCACTGGCAATCAAAGCATTGAGCGTACGCGACAAATAACCATTGTCATTAATTTTAAGCTTTGCCGTAATCTCCTTTCGCGTATATCCTGCATTTTTTGTATAAAGAAACTGTACTACAGCCTTAACAACCTCAGGATTTGTAAAGAGTGAGGCAAATAACCTATTATATTCGTCCCGTAGTACAGCATTTTTTCTGAAGAATAAATAATCTATGTTTTGAGCAAGGCTCATACCCCTATTAATATATTTAAGGTAATAGGGTATACCTCCAAAAACCATATAACTCTGTACAATATCATATCTTGAAAACATGATACTGTTGCTTTTGTATAGCTCCTCACATTCACTAAGCGTAAACGGAGACAATTTCAGCTCATAGGTTACTCGGTTATAAAGTCCACCATGGTTATTTATAAGCTTATCCTGAATCCAGGAATTAGCACTGCCACATACTATAACCATCAAATTTTTACGATGACAGCCCCAGGTATTCCAGAATGCTTCAAAAGCATTCATAAACCCGGATTTAGGCGTATCTAGCCACGGCAGCTCATCAAGGAACACCACTTGTCTTTGTCCATTATCTAGGCCTTGTAAATACATTTCCAAAAGAAGAAATGCTTCCAGCCAACTAGAAGGCTTCTTGGTTTTCTCCATTCCTGCAAGAAGCAAGGAATTATAAAAATGTTCAAGCTGTAGCTTTAAGATTCCTTTAGAAGTAATACCTTCAGGTGATAAGCCTGCGTGTCTAAAGGTAATCCTGCCAGAAAAGGTTTCATCTACAAGATAGGTTTTACCAACACGTCGTCTCCCATAAATTACTACTAATTCTGCTTCTTCTCCATAGTATAATCTATTTAATGCATTTGCTTCTGATCTTCTTCCAATCATATTCTGCCTCCTAAAAGTGCTGCAAACTGACAAAATATATATTTCACCGCACTTTTGTTAAGTATATCACCTATTAAAACTGCTGTCAACCTCATACTATGAAGCAAATCGTCTCTTATAGTCAGCATTAAAATTATTCTTACTACAAAATAGCTAAAGCTTAAATACCAACAAAAAAACGACCACAGCATCTTACTTGAAGCCATAGTCGTCTAAGTCTTATCTATTTTCTCTATTAGTTTATCTATTGGTAATTCTTTCAGGGTACATATCGTGCTGGAAGAGCCTTTGCTTAGCGACCTGCTCCCATTCCGTCCCCTGCTTGCCATGGTTAACATAGGGGTCGATGGAAAGGCCACCACGTGGCAAAAATTTACCCCAAACCTCAATATACTTGGGCTCTAAAAGCTTAACCAGGTCATTCATGATTATATTTACGCAGTCCTCATGGAAATCTCCATGGTTGCGAAAGCTGAATAAGTACAGTTTCAAGGACTTGCTCTCCACCAGCTTTTCATCAGGAACATAGGAAATATAAATGGTAGCAAAATCCGGTTGCCCCGTCATAGGACACAGGCTAGTGAACTCCGGGCAATTAAACTTGACAAAATAATCATTCTCAGGGTGCTTATTAGGGAAGCTTTCCAAAACCTCCGGAGCATAATCGCTCTTATACTTTACATTTTTCTGTCCTAACAGGCTCACACCCTGCAGCTCTTCCTTACTTCTTCCGCTTGTCATACTCTTACTCCTTTATGCTCTATAACAATTTTATGCTAATATTTCTTATGCTCTTTCTATTTTAATCCAGCGCACCCTTAATGGCACTAGTTCCAAGCTTTTCCAACAACTTACATTAAAAATATTTACTTCATTCAGTTTCAGCAAGTTGTCCTAATAACAGTTACACCTTGCGTTGTATTAACACCGTGCTTATATATTGTTCTTTCATAATACACGAGCTATAAATATACGAAAATGGTTTACTAGCTTTATTATGCTCTTGCACCTTCGTTTGCACTAACGCCCAGTTTTTCTAGAGAACTTACCAAAAGCATACTGCTAACACCGCAGATTGCTTGACCTACTAAAATGCTAGAAGCTAAAATCCAATAAGGCACATTTAAAAGCACAGATAACCAGGCCGGCACGCACAGCCCCGGAATAAAGGTTACAGCTGCAAAAACAATCCAATTGCCCCAGCCCTGCTTTTTGCCATAAACAATGAGGCTCGTGGTTAAAAGACCTACGAGGCCACCACCAATTATATCAAGCATACCTAAGCCGCCCATAATAGTATTGCTGAGAACATTAGCTAGGCAAGCAGGAAGCACTAAAAAAGGAAAAATAGCACTCAGCCCGTAGAGAGCTGTGGCAATACGAATCTGATATTGACCAAAGGCAAAGCTTTGCGTGCACATCATAATTACTAAAAACATGGCAATATAAATGCCCGATAAGGTCAGTTGATGATATTTTGATTTTACTTGCATGGATTTTCTCCTTTATATACTACTTTTAAAGCAGGGTCTGCAACACCATTGGCAGCAAAGGCCGCCGCTCTATCCAGGCAGGTGCCACATTTCCCACAGGGCTTTTCCTCGCCGCAATAGCAGCTCCAGGTGAGCTCGTAGGGAACACCAAGGCGCAGTCCCTCAGCTACGATGTCCTTTTTATGCTTATTCACAAAGGGTGCTTCAATGCGCAGCTGCTTGCCGCTGCCCAAATAAATAGCTTGCGCCATAGCTGCGTTAAACTCCAAACTACAATCTGGATAAGCATTGCCAGCAGCATCATCTGCATGAGGCCCGTAGTAGATAACCTCACAGCCATAGGATAAGGCAATACTTGCAGCAGTGCTCAGGAAAAGGCCATTCCTAAAGGGCACATAAGTGGAAACAACGCCACCAGGTCGCTCTGCCAGCTGCTCAGCGTAGGAAGCCAAGGGAATGTCCTCGCTAGAGCCTTGTAACAAAGAGCAATTACTATGGCTAAAAATCTTAGCCAAATCCATAACAATGAGCTCTACCTGATAATGGGCAGCAATTGCCTTAGCCGCGTTCAGCTCTCGGCTATGCTTTTGCCCATAGCTTAAAGAGAGAGCTAAAACCCCATCTCCATATTTTTCTTTTGCTAAAGCCAGGCAGGTGCTGCTATCAACACCACCGCTTAATAATACTAAAGCTTTCATTACTATCACCAATAAAAAAAGAATTGTGCCCTACAGACGCAATTCTTGTCATACAAATAAAAATACTGGCACGAGCACCAGTATACGCCCGTAGTTTTGTTTTTAGACAGGATGGTTACGAACTGTCTGTTATTTACTTTGCTACAATTATAACATAACTACGCAATTTGTCAATACTTAAGCCAATTTTAGCAAACTATACTAGTTATAGTAACGACTTAATGCAGCATCTATAGTAATAAACAAATTCTTACATTAGTACTATCCTTTCTTTTTTTGTGATATAATATCAATGAATTATGTTTCCATTTTTTGCCAGCTGACTAATATAAATGAGTTTTGTTATGTTAAATATCGTTCTTGCTCTTGTATGTTTAGGTGCAGTATTCACAATTCCTTTAGCAGTAATTACTGGTATTTACGAAGCTTTTTGATTATTGTATCCACCCAGTGATGGGCGGATTTTTATTGCTATTAAACTATGATATACATAAAGAAAAAACGCATTACTTTCGTAATGCGTTTTTCTAACCGGCGATTTCC
>JAEDNJ010000087.1 GCA_016302525.1 Phascolarctobacterium sp.
GACCCTGCTGCCGTAGTCTTTGACGGTGTTAAGGCTGCGATTGCGCGCAAGGCAGACATTCTCTTTATTGATACGGCAGGTCGTTTGCAAAACAAGGCTAACCTGATGAACGAGCTGGAAAAGATACACCGCATTATTAAGCGTGAGATTCCTGAGGCTCCGCACGAAACCTTTTTAGTCTTGGATGCTACTACAGGCCAAAATGCGATTAATCAGGCGAAGGTCTTTTTAGAAACTGCTAATGTTACCGGCATTGTGCTCACAAAGCTGGATGGCACAGCTAAGGGCGGCGTAGTGCTGGCTATTAAGGAAGAGCTGGGTATTCCCGTTAAATGGATTGGCGTAGGCGAGGGAATTTACGATTTCCGTCCCTTTGAGCCCGATAAATTTGTGGATGCGCTTTTTGCTACTGACGACAAGTAAAAATACTTGACAAAAATTTAAAATCGTAAAGGAAAAATACTTGACAACCCTCTTTTATTCTGTTATACTATGCAAGTCAGTTTAAGAGAGGGTTGAATTATGTCTGCAGAAGAAATTTTTGAGCAAAGAATGCGGTTGAGTAGACTGTTTAGCTTGTATGGCGGTCTCTTGACAGAGAAGCAGTTTCAATGCTTAAGCTTCTATTTTGATGATGATTTATCCTTGAGCGAAATTGCTGATGAGCTGGGAGTTTCCCGACAGGCTGTACACGATTTACTAAAGCGTGTAGAACAAACATTAGAGCGTTATGAGGCTAAGCTAAAGCTTTTGGAGCAAACGGAGGCCAACGAAGCCAGGCTGCTCCATGTGATAGATTTATTAAAGGATAGTAAAGCTGCACATCGCAATGAGGCCGTCAAAATCCTTAGTGAAATGTGTAGTAAAGGTAGGTAAGACATGGCATTTGAAAGCTTATCTGAAAGATTACAGAACGCGTTAAAAATGTTCCGTGGCAAGGGCAAGCTTACTGAGGAAGATTTAAAGGAGCCTATGCGTGAGGTTCGCAAAGCTCTGTTAGAGGCCGATGTAAACTTCAAGGTCGTTAAGGACTTTGTTGCTACTGTTAAGGAGCGCGCTCTGGGCCAAGAGATAGGTGAGCAATTAAGCGCTCAACAACAAATTATTAAAATCGTTAATGAGGAGCTGGTAAGCCTCTTAGGTGGCAATCTGACCAAGATTACCGTTGCACCCAAGCCGCCCACCATCATCATGCTGGTAGGTCTGCAGGGCGCTGGTAAAACCACTACGGCTGGCAAGCTGGCTGCTTACTATAAAAAGAAGCACAAGAAACCTATTATGGTTGCTGGCGATATTTATCGTCCTGCAGCTATCACCCAATTAGAGGTTCTGGGTGAGCAATTAGGAGTGCCAGTCTTCTCTATGGGCGACAAGGTTTCTCCTGTAGAAATTGCTCAAAGAGCTTTAGAAAAGGCTCATTCCCTGGCTTGCGATACCATCATTATCGATACCGCAGGTCGCTTGCACATCAACGAAGAGCTGATGAACGAGCTGAAAAACATCAAGGGAACAGTTAATCCACACGAGGTTCTGCTGGTTGTAGATGCTATGACTGGTCAGGATGCTGTTACCGTAGCAGAAAGCTTCAATTCTCAGCTGGGCATTGACGGCTTAATCGTTACGAAGCTGGACGGCGATGCTCGTGGTGGTGCAGTGCTTTCTGTCAAGGCTGTAACCGGCAAGCCCGTCAAGATGATTGGTATGGGCGAAAAGCTGGAGGCCTTAGAGGAATTCCATCCCGACCGTATGGCTTCTCGTATCCTGGGCATGGGCGATATCCTGACTCTGGTAGAAAAAATTCAATCTACCACGGATTTAGCCAAGGCTCTGGAAATGGAAAAGAAGCTTAGAAAGGATGAGTTCACGCTGGAGCAATTCCTTGACCAAATGCAACAGGTCAAGAAGCTGGGCTCCTTAGATACTATCCTGGGCTTAATCCCCGGCATGGGCGGTATCAGCCAAAAGCTGAAGGAAGCCAATGTTGACGAAAAGGAATTCGACCGCATTGAGGCTATCATCCGTTCTATGACCATTAAGGAAAGACGTCATCCAGAAATCATTAACGGCTCTCGCCGTAAGCGTATTGCGATGGGCTCTGGTATGCGCGTTCAGGATGTCAATAAACTGCTGAAGAACTTCGAAGAATCTAAAAAGATGATGAAGAGAATGCAGGGTATGGCAAAGTTTGCTTCTAAAGGTGGATTTAAACTCCCCTTTATGCATTAATAAAAAAATGATTTGCATCTGATAATTGTTAAGGAGGTGAAACTCAGATGGCAGTTAAAATTCGTTTAAAACGCATGGGCGCTAAAAAAGCTCCTTTCTATCGTATCGTTGTAGCAGACGCTCGTTCTCCTCGTGATGGTCGTTTCATCGAATCCATTGGTTACTATGATTCCACTACTCAACCCGCAGTAGTTAAAATCGACGAAGAGAAGGCTCTGGCTTGGATGGGTAACGGTGCACAACCTACTGATACCGTTAAATCCCTGTTCAGCAAAAACGGCATCATGAAAAAATTTGCTGATGCTAAAGCTGCAAAATAATTTATGTGAGGCGTGATCTACATGAAAGAATTGGTAGAAGTAATGGCCAAGTCTCTTGTAAGCAATCCCTCTGCAGTTGTTGTGGAGGAGGAAACCACTGGCACAACCACGGTTCTCCGCCTCCATGTAGCTTCTGAAGATATGGGCAAGGTCATTGGCAAACAAGGCCGCATTGCCAAAGCAATCAGAACAGTTATGAAAGCTGTTGCAACCCGTGAAAACGTCAAGGTAATTGTTGAAATTATCTAATCGCTTAAGGATGGTTACTACTAATGGATAAGATGCTAGTTAGGGTTCCTGTGGCAATCAAAGCCAAAGTTACTGAAGATTTAAAGCTGAAAATTATTGCAGATCTGCAAGACACTATAAAGAAAATTGACATGGATGCTCAACAATTCGAGTTTGCAGCAAAGCAAGCTATGAATCAGGCAGCTGGTAATTTGCAAGCGCTTCCGGCTTTGCGCGAGCAAATTGAGGCTGAAAGAGCTAAGATTACCGATGCTAAGAATGAAGCAACGGAAAAGCTCAAACGTGCTCAAGAGTTAGAAATTGGTGCAGAAATCGGTCATGGTACCTTAGAGCGTACTGTGGAGGTAGAAATCGGCACTGACTTAGAAGCACTGATGGGTGCGGAGATCCTTACTGAGGACGGCAAGATTATTGCCTTCCGCGGTTAATCCATGGACAAGCACATAGTAATTGGCAAAATTGTCGCTCCGCACGGTGTGCGGGGCGATATTCGTATTCTGCCTTTAACTGATAAGCCGGAGCAATTTTTAGATTTAGACTATCTGCTCTTACCAGATGGTAAGAAGTTAACTGTAAAAAATGCCCGTTTTCACAAAAACATGGTGCTAGTTACCACAAAAGAGGTAACAACCATGGATGCGGCTGAGCTGCTGCGTGATAAGGATGTATCTGTAAACTTTGAGGATTTGCCCCAATTAGAGGAGGGTGAGTTCTACGTTGCCGATTTAATTGGTCTGGATGTCCTGGATGTCGAGGGCAAGAAGATTGGCACCTTCAAGGATGCTCAAAGCACTGGCGTAAATGATTATTACATTGTTGCTGTGCCTGGGCAAAAGGATATTCTTATCCCGGCATTAAAACGCTATGTAAAGGAAATTAATCTTGCGGAGCACCGTATTGTGGTAGAGATGCCGCAATGGGTGGAGACAGAATAATGAAATTCTGCTTCGTGACCTTATTTCCTGAACAAATACAACAGGCTGCTAGTCATAGCATTTTACACCGAGCAGCTAAGGCTGGCTTGATTGAGGTATCGTGCATAAATCCTCGCGATTTTACGCACGATAAGCATCGCACTGTAGACGACACTCCCTTTGGTGGGGGAGCCGGGATGGTGCTTAAGCCAGAGCCTATGGTGGCGGCAATTCGCCTGGCGAAGGAGCAGCTGCCTAATGCTCGTGTTATTGCCATGTGCCCTGGTGGAAGGACATTAAAGCAAAGCATTGTTGAAGAATATGCTACCTGTGGACAGGATTTTATCTTCGTCTGTGGCCACTATGAGGGCTTTGACGAGCGCATTTTTAACTGGGTGGATGAAAAGCTGTCTATTGGCGACTATGTATTGACTGGTGGGGAGATGCCGGCAATCATAGTGATGGATGCCATTAGCCGCTTTATTCCTGGGGTACTCGGTAAATTTGCCAGCGCCGAGGAGGATAGCTTCAGCAATGGTCTGTTGGAATACCCTCAGTATACCAAGCCTGCAGAATTTGAAGGTATGGTGGTTCCTGAGGTGCTTCGCAACGGCAACCATGCTTTAATTGCAGAATGGCGCTACCAAAAAAGTCTGGTGGCTACCTATCTGCAGCGTCCTGAGCTTTTAACAGAGGAACAGTTGGCTTTGCTGACAGGTCCTCTGCCTAGAAAGCTTAACAAAACCAAGCAAAGGTTTTATCGCAATCTGCGTGCCATGCTCATGGAGGCGCAGGCGAAAAACAAGGAGTGAATTACTTAGTCTTATGATTAAGTAATTCTTTGCTTTTATACAAAAAAGTGTTGCATTGTTTACACTCGTGTGGTATAATACTCATGTTGTAATACAGACGGTCCGCTGTGGTTCATCATGAACGTCTTAGTCTAGGAGGAAAATTATGAACATTATTGATGTACTGAATCAAGAACAACTGCGTAACGACATTCCCGAATTCCGCGCTGGCGATACTGTAAAGGTTTATGCAAAAATCGTCGAAGGCAACAAAGAGCGTGTTCAAGTATTTGAAGGCGTTGTAATTGCTCGTAGCGGCAGCGGCTCTCAAGAAAACTACACTGTTCGTCGTATCTCTTATGGCGTAGGCGTAGAAAGAACCTTCCCGGTTCATAGCCCTCGTGTTGAAAAGATCGTTGTAGTTCGTAAAGGTATCGTTCGTCGTGCAAAACTGTACTACCTGCGCAACCTGACCGGTAAAGCTGCTCGTATCAGAGAACGTCGCTAATTTTTGTTTTGTAATGGAAGGGACTGTCGCAAGAGAGTCCCTTTTATTATTATCCAAGGCTTTTAGAAAGGGTAATACCTATGAGTAAGAAATCTAATTCCAGCTCCTGGCAGGATCAGGCTAGCGATTGGCTGGTCTCTATTATCGTAGCAGTTGCATTGGCCTTCTGCATTCGTACTTTTTTGTTTGAGCCTTATATGGTAGAGGGCTCCTCTATGTATCCCACGCTAACTCATCATGAACGCCTTATCGTCGATAAGCTAAGCTTCTTTATTGGCAAGCCCGAAAAGGGCGAGGTGGTCGTTTTCCGTTTCCCGAAGGACCAAACCCGTGACTTTATTAAGCGTGTTATCGCTACTGGTGGCGATAGTGTTGAAATGAAGAACGGCAAGGTTTTTGTTAACGGTCAACAGCTGAACGAAACCTATATTTGGCACAACGACCCCAAGGGTCAAAACATTTCCAATGTACGCAAGTGCATTGTGCCTGAGGGAACAATCTTTGTTTTAGGCGATAACCGCAATAATTCTGAGGATAGCCGCTTTGCTGATGTAGGCATGGTGCCCTTAAAGCTTGTGAAGGGTCGTGCTGTAGCAGCCTTCTGGCCCTTGGATAAGATGCGTGTTATTAAGGCTGATACTGGTTTAAGTAAATAGTTTTTTATGGGAGCAAACTCGTTGGGTTTGCTTTCATTTGTAATTAGGATAGTTGAGGTCATTTATGAAGATAGAAGATTTTAAAATACAATGGTTCCCTGGGCACATGACCAAGGCAAAGCGTATGATGGAGTCTCAGGTAAAGCTGGTGGATGTAGTCGTAGAAATGCTGGATGCGCGTATTCCTCGCTCTAGCACGAACCCCTTACTCTTAAGCGTTATCGGCAACAAGCCGAAGGTTATTGCCTTGAACAAAACCGACATGGCTGACTCTACCTGTACAGAGGAATGGATTGCGAAGCTCAAAAACAGCGGCTTTCCTGTTTGTAAGATTGACTGTAGCACGGGCAAGGGTGTCAAAGCACTTATCGCTGCTGTACAGCTGGCAGCTAAGCCAGTTATTGACAAATGGGTGAAAAAGGGACTGCGTAGCCGTAATGTGCGCGTTATGATTGTGGGCGTGCCTAATGTAGGCAAGTCTACGCTCATCAATCGTCTGGTAGGCCGTAACAAGGTTATTGCTGCGGATAGGCCCGGTGTTACCCGTGGTCAGCAATGGGTGACAATCGCTAAGGGCTTGGAGCTTTTAGATACTCCGGGTGTATTGTGGCCTAAATTTGAGGACCCTGAGGTGGGCTTTTGCTTAGCCTGCACTGGTGCAGTCAAAGAGGATGTGTACGACCGTCAGGATGCCGTAGAGCTGCTTACAGAGCGTTTGAGGGACAGATACCCCCAAGCTCTGGCACAACACTTTAAAATCGAATTTGCGCCTCAGGAGGGCATTGACAGCATTCTAGCTAAGATTGCTGTAGCTCGTGGCTGCATTAAGGCTGGCGGTTTATTAGATTTAGACAAGGTTTTTCAGCTGGTACTAAGAGAATTCCGCAGTGGCAAGATGGGCAAGTTTACCCTTGACGAGCCTTGATTTTTAGGAGCACAAGCCATGGCTAAAAAAATCAACG
>JAEDNJ010000001.1 GCA_016302525.1 Phascolarctobacterium sp.
ACAGGCGAGGAATATTGGCGCCATGCTTTAGAGATTTTGAAGGCAGAAAAAAAGAATGCTATGGTTTCCTGTGCCAGAGCGGGCAGGGTGGCCAGCTTTAAGAATAATGTTTTAGTGATTTCCTTTGCAAGGACGGGTGGCTTTCAGTGTGACCGTATGAACAAGGAGGACTATCACAGGGCCTTTGAGGATGCGCTGCTAAGACAAACGCGGCAGGCGATTCAGCTGCGTTGCGTGATGGAAGGCGCTGCTATGTCGGCTGCTCCTAGAACAGCGGTACAAAAAAAGGCTATGCCAGCAATGAAGGCTGTAGAAAATAAACAAACAGCTGCCGCACCAGCCGAGGCTGTGGCGACAGAAGCACTGCCAGAGAGGCTGCAAAAGGCAAAGCAGCTCTTTGGTGGCTCAATACAAAAACTTTAAGATGAAATTTAAGGAGGATTTACTATGTTTCCAGGTGGTATGGGCAATATGCAAGGTATGATGAAAAGGGTGCAAAAGATGCAGGCTGATATGCTGAAAATGCAAGAAAAGCTGCAAGCTAGCAAGTTTGAGAACTCTGTTGGCGGCGGCGCAGTTTCTGTTGTTTTGACTGGCAAGAAGGAGCTGGTATCCATCAAGATTAACCCTGAGGCTGTTGATGTTGACGATATGGAAATGCTGGAGGATATGATTGTCAGCGCTATCAATGAGTGTATGCATAAAATTGACGAAACCTCTGATAAGGAAATGACCAAGATTACCGGCGGTATGAAGCTGCCCGGAATGTAAGAAGATGGCGAGACTAATTCGCCCTCTGGCAAATCTCTATGAACAGCTGCGGCGCTTGCCCGGAGTTGGCTCTAAGACGGCTATGCGCCTAGCCTATCACATTATGGATATGCCGGCCGAGGATGTAGCCCAGCTGACCCAGGCTCTCACAAACGCTAAGCAGCAGATTCATTACTGCAGGCAGTGCTTTAACCTGACAGATGCCCAGCTGTGCGAAATTTGCAGCGACGATAGGCGCGACAGATTTACCATTTGCGTGGTAGAGCAGCCTCAGGATATTGCGGCTATGGAGCGTAGTCACGGCTATCACGGGCTGTATCATGTGCTGCATGGGGCCCTTTCTCCCTTAGATGGCATTGGTCCCGATAAGCTCAGAATCAGGGAGCTGTTTCAACGCTTGCAGCAGGAGTCTGTCACTGAGGTGATTCTTGCCACTAATTCTGATGTCGAGGGAGAGGCTACGGCAACCTATCTGGCGCAGCTGCTGAAGCCTGCCGGGATTACGGTGAGCCGCATTGCGCATGGCTTGCCTGTAGGCGGCGACTTAGAATATGCTGATGAGGTAACGCTTTCTCGCGCCCTAGAAAACAGGCGCATTATTTAAGGCTTGTTAAATAGAGCCGTAAAAAGAGGGGAAGGTTTATGGAATATTTATCTGATTTGGCGGCAGGGGCTGGCCTGGGCAACATGGGAACCCTAGGGACCCTGCTGGTAGGCGTGCTGCTCCTGCTCATTGTCGTGAAGCTGTTCACCCTGCCCATCAGGCTGGTGTGGAATGGCCTCATAGGGGCTGCTATGCTGTGGCTCTTTAATTTAGTGGCTGGCATTTTTGGCTTCACTGTCAAAATTACCGTGCTCAAGGCGCTCATTGCCGGCTTCTTTGGCGTTGTAGGCGCTGCAGCAGTCATCTTGTTTGAGTTTTTTGGCTAAAGAGACAGCAATTTAATAATTACGAGAACCTTGACTAGGCTTTGGCGCCTATTTAAGGTTCTTTTTTATACAAAAGCTTAGTATATATTTATCTTGAATTAAATATATAACTAAACTGAAAGAAAAGGTTAAGAGATTTAATAATCCCTTTTTAAGTGTCCATATTATAGGCTTTGCTATAGTATATTGCTAGCTTAGAATAAAACTAGAAGAGAGTAATAAACAGTAAAATCAGATTTTTACTAAAGGAAGGATGATTGAAGCGGCGAAGAGAAAATGAAGAAAAGAAACCAACAAAGAAAAGAAGAAAAGAGAAGTCTCACTTATACAATAGCGTTTGACTTTATTTTTTTTCACTAGTTTACAAAAATATTTTTTTAGAGGGGTTTTGACGAGCAGCTTTACAAAACAAAAAATATTTTTCTGGAGATAGTGAAAAAAATTATTTTCAAACGCTATTGTATAAGTAGGGGGATAGATATAGCAGTTGGCTACAAGGATGAGGGGGAATTGTAGCTAATATTGTGCAAAAGTGTAAATTTTTACCCTAAAAAACACAAAAAGTGTAAACTTGATGTTAAAATTACAAAAATACTGTATACAATGAGACAGAACAGTTTTTCTTTGGTATAATAGCTTCAACACAAATTTTATAGGGGGATTGTATTATGAATCTGACAACAAAAATTTTAATTGGTTTGGCTCTCGGTATTATTGCCGGCTTAGAGCTGGGCGCTGAAGGCGTTGCCTTCGCAAAGACCTGGATTGGACCTTTAGGTACAATCTTTATGAACATGATCAAGATGGTCATCGTTCCTCTGGTTTTCTCTTCTCTGGTGGTTGGTGTCTGCAACCTGGGCGACATTAAAAAGGTTGGCCGTATCGGCATGAAAACTGTTGCTTATTACCTGGGAACCACTGCATTTGCAATCATCATTGGTTTAGGCTTTGGTACTCTGTTCCAACCTGGTGTTGGCATGACTATGCCGGGCGCTGGCGTAAAGGTTGCTGCTAAGGCTGCTCCTTCCATCATGAAGGTTATCGTTGGCATTTTCCCGACTAACCCGCTGGATGCTATGCTGAAGGCTAATATGCTGCAAATCATCGTATTTGCTCTGTTCGTTGGCGTTGGTATCGTTGCTGTTGAAGAAAAGGGCGAATACCTGAAACGCACCATCGACGGCTTAGCAGAGGTTTGCTACAAAATCGTAGGCATGATTATGACCGTGGCTCCTATCGGCGTATTTGGCCTGATTACTCCTGTAGTTGCTGCTAATGGTCCTGCAGTTTTACTGCCCCTGCTGAAGGTTGTTCTGGCAGTTTACCTGGCTTGTATCGTCCATGCAGTTGTAGTTTACGGCGCTATGCTGAAAATTATCGGCGGCTGTGATGTTATTAAGTTCTTCAAGGAAGTATCTCCTGCATCCTTAATGGCATTCTCCTCCTGCTCCTCCGCTGGTACTCTGCCTGTAACCATGGCTTGTGCTAAGAAGCTTGGTATCTCTAAAGACGTTTACTCCTTCGTATTGCCCTTAGGCGCTACCATCAACATGGACGGCACCGCTGCTTACCAAGGCGTTTGCGCTCTGTTCATTGCGCAACTGTACGGCATTGATTTAAGTGCTGCTCAATACGGCACCATCATCGTAACCGGTACTCTCGCTTCTATCGGTACTGCTGGTGTTCCTGGCGCCGGCTTCATCATGCTGACCATGATTCTGACCGCTTTAGGTCTGCCTCTGGAGGGCTCTGCTCTTATCGCTGGTATCGACCGTATTCTGGATATGCCTCGTACCTCTGTTAACATCACTGGTGACGCAACCGTTGCTTACCTGGTTGGCAAGAGTGAGGCAGCTAGACAAGAAGCTTAAGTCTCTATTGCTAAATAAACTTATCTTAAAAAGTCTCGCTCATTTCGGGCGAGACTTTTTTGTTGCCCCTTAACTATTGTTACTTCCCTAAATTCCTTGCTATTTGTGACAAGCTGTAGTAAAATATATATCCGTAGAACTGTCATTAATTACGAAGAACACTAAGGTGTAGATAAATCTGGGGAGGCAAAATAATGGCTGATGTAACAAGTAACCTTGCTGGTAATAAAATGCTAATGTTAAAACAGGAAATGGCTGCTTTGCGTGAGGCTATAGCTGCCTGTGCGGACGAGGAGCAAAAGAAGAAGCTACGCCGTGAGCTGATGGATAAGGAAACCTATTATAATGTACTTGCTGATAGACAGAGAATGGGCTATTAAGGTCTTGCTATAAATTTGGAGGAAAATGTGGAAAAGCTTATTGTAAGGGGCGGCAACCGTTTGGTGGGCACTGTTAAAACCAGTGGCGCCAAGAATGCGGTGCTTCCCATTATTGTTGCAGCGATTTTAAGCAAATCTCCTAGCCATTTGGACGAGGTGCCAATGCTGGAGGATGTCAAAACCATCAGCGAGGTTTTGCGCTGCCTGGGTGTGCGGGTGGAAACCCCTGCTCCCAACGAATTGGATATAGATAGTACAGAAATTACTGCCTGCGAGGCTCCCTATGAGCTGGTGCGCAATATGCGTGCCTCCTTCCTGGTTATGGGTCCCCTGCTGGCTCGGATGGGCAGAGCGCGCATTTCTATGCCAGGTGGCTGCGCTATTGGCGCTCGTCCCATAGATATTCATCTGAAGGGGCTGGAAGCCTTGGGTGCTACCTTCGTGCAGGGGCATGGCTACATTGAGGGAACTGCTCCTGAGGGCGGCTTAAGGGGTAATCACATTTATTTTGATTTTCCCAGCGTAGGCGCTACCGAGAATATTATGATGGCAGCAGCCTTAGCCGAGGGCACAACCGTGCTGGAAAATGCTGCGCAGGAGCCGGAGATTGTTGATCTGGCGAACTATTTGAACAAGATGGGCGCTAAAATTCGCGGTGCAGGCACTAATGTCATTCGCATTGAGGGCGTGAAGGAGCTGCACGGCGCCGAATATACCATTGTTCCCGACCGCATTGAGGCAGGCACCTACATGATTGCTGCCGCTATGACGAAGGGTGATGTGGTGATTGAAAATGTGCTGCCTGAGCATCAAAGTGCCTTGATTGCCAAGCTCAGAGAGGCTGGGGCAACAGTTTATGAGGATATTGATAAGATTAGAGTTATTGGCGGCGAGCATTTAAAAGCTATTTCTGTAAAAACCCTGCCCTATCCCGGTTTTCCCACCGATATGCAGGCTCAGCTCATGGCGATGATGGTGACCTGCGAGGGGCGCAGCAAGGTGCAGGAAACGGTTTTTGAAAATCGCTTTATGCACGTTATTGAGCTCAACAGAATGGGTGCCAACATTATTACCGAGGGTCGTGGAGCTATTATTGAGGGCCCCAGCAGACTGACAGGCTGTGATGTGAGGGCTACCGACCTGCGTGCTGGCGCGGCGATGATTTTGGCCGGACTTGTGGCTGAGGGAACAACTCGTATTAGTGAGCTGCGTCATATTGACAGGGGCTATGAAAATATCGTAGAAAAGTTTAAGAGCCTTGGTGCTGATATTGAGCGCGTAGAGCTATAGGAGAAAAAAGATGTTAAAAAGCTTAGATATTGGTATTGATTTGGGTACTGCCAATATTCTTGTTTATGTTAAAGGCAAGGGCATTGTGCTGAAGGAGCCCTCTGTTGTTGCCATTGATAAGGTCAAGAACAAGGTTTTGGCAGTAGGTAATGATGCAAGAGAAATGCTGGGGCGTTCTCCCGGAAGTATTCAGGCCATCCGTCCGCTGAAGGAGGGTGTTATCGCTAACTATACTGTCACCCAAAAGCTGTTGGCCTATGTTATCCAAAAGGTGGCAGGCAGAAGTATGTTCTTTAAGCCCAGGGTTATGACCTGTGTGCCTATTGGCATTACCTCTGTAGAAAAGCGTGCCGTTATGGAGGCCACTACTCAGGGTGGCGCTTCAAAAACCTATTTAATCGAAGAACCCTTAGCAGCAGCCCTTGGTGCAGGCTTAGATATTTCTGTACCCAGAGGTAATATGGTTGTCGATATTGGCGGCGGTACTACGGATATTGCTGTGCTCAGCTTAGGCGGTATCGTTGTAGATGCTTCTATTCGCATTGGCGGCGATCATTTTGATGAGTGTATCGTAAGATATGTTAAAAAGGAGCATAATGTTTCTATCGGTGAACGCACTGCCGAGGAAATCAAGATGAAGGTGGCGACTGTTTCCAAGGATGGCCGTAATGAGAGCATTACTGTGAGAGGTCGTGATATGGTGACAGGTCTGCCTACCAGCCTGAGTGTAAACTCTGCTGAATGTCGCGAAGCCTTGGAGGACTCTGTAGCCTCCTTATTGGCTACTGTGCGTGGTGTTTTGGAGAAATGTCCGCCAGAGCTGGCTGCCGACATTGTCGATAACGGCATTTACATGACGGGCGGCGGTGCTATGCTGGACGGCTTAGCAGAGGTAATGCAAAGGGAAACCGGCATTACTACACATATTGCAGAAAATCCTCTGGACTGTGTAGCCCTCGGCACGGGCAAGGCTTTGGAGAATTTAGACAAGCTCCATCCCGGTACGATTTATAATTCCTCTAATTTAGTGTAAGCTTTTTGATGAATACACAGCGCAAGCTGTGTATTTTTATTGATGACTATGATGAAAAAAATAATTTTGCTGATAATTAGCTGCATATTTTTGTGCCTTGCTACCATAGCAGAGGCTGCTCCTATAGAGGGACTGCGCTCAAGCATTACTCCCTCTAAGATTCGTCTGGTTTTAGATAGTAAGGCGGCTATCAAGTATAAGCTTACGCAGGGCGATAAGCTCATCACTGTGGACTTGCCGCAGAGCTCAGCTAAGCTGCTGAAGCCGGTGCTCAAGGATCCGCTTATAGAGAGCGTAGTCCTAAAGTCGACAGGCAAAAACAGTAGCAGGCTACAAATTGGGTTGACGAAGAAGGCTCGCTGCTATCTCTTTACGCTGGCAAAGCCTAACCGTTTGGTAGTTGACATTTACAAAATAGAAAAAAAAGAGCAAAAGCAAAGGGTGAAGGCAGGGGTAGAATATCGCTTGCTGCAGGACGAGCTTGCTGGTCGTCCGCTGCGGGCTCATGTGGTGAGCGTAGCGCCTAACGCCTGCTATGAGCTGCGTCCCTTCTTTGCTGGAGGCAAATATAATAGTCGTGGTAGTCTGCAAAAAAGAGCCTCTGAGCTGAAGCTGCCCGTAGCAATTAACGCTTCCTATTTTGATTTTGAGGTAGAGGGCTGGGTAATAGGCGTAACCAGGGACAGGGGCAAGCTTTGGACGATGGATACTACGCCTCGCAGTGCCCTTATTATAAAGAAGGGCAAGCCTGCTATTGTCAAGGATGTTGCCTATAATGCTTATTTAGAGCTGAAAAATGGCCAGCGTGTACCCGTCAAGGGCATGAATCGGGGCAGAATTGCAGAGGACTGCGTGCTCTACAACGACAGCTTTGGTCCGAGCACGCGGACGAATCGCTGGGGACGAGAAATCAAGCTCAAGGACGGCCTTGTAACAGCCCTTTCTACGCTGGGAGACATGAAGCTGGAGCCGGGCGAGGTAGTGCTTTCAGGACACGGCGCTATGGCACAGCTGTTAATGAATGTGCGCGTGGACCAAAGGCTCAGGCTTGTAGAAAGCCTGAGTAACGAGGAGGCGGCCGAGGCAGAAACTGTGCTGAGCGCAGGACCCTTGCTCTTAGAAAAGGGAAAAGTTAATGTGCGTATTGCCGAGGAGCAGATTGCCAGGGATATAGCCGTAGGCAGAGCCCCCAGAACAGCTGTAGGCATAAAAGAGGACGGGACAATTTTGCTCGTAGTGGTGGATGGTCGCAGCTCTCAATCTAGCGGTCTTACCCTAGAAGAGCTGGCTAATTTCCTGCTTAAGCTAGGTGCTAGAGATGCGCTTAACCTTGACGGTGGCGGCTCCAGCGAAATGGTCATCAATGGCAGGATTATGAACCAGCCCTCAAATGGCAAGGAACGCTTGGTTAGTGTCTGCCTAGGTCTCTTTCCTAAATAGAAGGGCTGCCACTTAAAGCAGCTAGCTTGCAAAAACGCTTCTTTAGATGTATAATTACAATGTATGCGTATGTGCAAAAACAAATTTTGTTCTCGAAAACCGGCGTATACGTCGGTTTTTCTTTTAGGAGTATGAATGAAGCTAAGAATTTTTTTGGTAACAGCTCTGCTGTGCCTGCAAACAGCCCTCGCTGCGGCAACTAATATTCCCCTGCTGCCAGTAAAGGATTTACAGGCGGGGATGAAGGGCATTGGCAAAACTGTTATCAGTGGCGATACAATAGAAGAATTTGATGTGGAAATAATTGGTGTCAGTGGCAAGGAAAGCTCTGGCTACAGTATTTTAGTTCGCCTGAGCGGTCCACTTATTGAAAAGACGGGGGGCGTTGCTCAGGGCATGAGCGGCAGTCCCGTGTATATAGACGGGCGCATGGTAGGTGCTGTGGCCTATGGCAAAGCCTTCAACGATCCGCATTATTGTTTTTTGACGCCTATTGGCAGTATGCTGAAAATGCTGGATACGCCGCAGGGGCAGCAGGTGGATTGGCTGCCAAAGGGGACAGCTCTGGCTGCTGGTGGTTTTACGGAGCTGGGCGTAGCTTGCCTTAAGGAAGAGCTCAAAACCCAAGGGCTGGAGGTAACTCTAGGCGCAAGTGGTGGAAGAGAAAGCACGAAGCCCCTGGAGCCGGGCAGCTCTGTTGGTGCAGCTCTGATGACGGGAGATTTAACGCTGGGCGCACTGGGCACAGTGACCTGGACGGATGCTGAAGGCAGGGTGCTAGCCTTTGGCCATCCCTTTATGAGCAGGGGCGAAAGCAACTTTTTTATGAATAGAGTGTGGGTATTAGGGGTGATTCCCAATATGTCCAGCTCCTATAAGGTGGGCAATATTGGCAGCTCCATAGGCAGGTTTGAGCAGGACCGCTCTAGTGGCATTGCAGGCCGGTTGGGTTCTGGTCCGAATTCTGTACCCCTCGTGATTAATGTCAGCGACACTTCTCGCGGCATAAACCACAGCTCCAGTATGCGGCTTATTGATGACGAAAAGCTGTTGCCGGCCATTGTTAATGCTGCTACGATTAGCTGTGTCAATCGCACAGCAGACCGAGCTTTGAGCGGCACTGTAAAGCTACACTTTAAGGCCACTCTTGCAGATAAGGAAAAAAAATACCTGGAGCTAGACCGCGAAAATATGTACTATGGCACAGAAAATCTGGAAAAGGTGCTGGTGCAGGAGCTGGGCGAGTCGCTAAAGGTTTTGATGAATAATAAGTTTGAAAAGCTGAATGTCTACGGCATTAAAGTAGATGCAGAGATTACCGAGGCCGTACAGGTGGCCGAGGTGGTGAAGCTGAGCGCTAAGGAGAGAAAGGTCAAGGCTGGCGAGAAGCTGGCTTTAAGCGTGACCTTGAAGCCCTTTAGAGGCAAGGAATTCACTAAGGAAATAGAGTACACTGTGCCCAAAACAGCCTCTGGCAAGCTGGTGCTCAATGTGCGCGGCGGCAGCAGTGTGGCCTGGGTGATGAATCTGCTGCGCAAGCAGGGCAACGAGAACAATGCCGAAGCCCCCAAGGAGCAAAAGCAAAAGTCTATTAAGGATTTTATCAACGAGGTTAATACAGCGGACAAAAATAATTCCCTGATTATTGATATTGCCAGCGGTGTCAAGGGCGCTGCTCAGCCTGCTGGTGAGGCTGGTCTCGCAGAGCTCTTAAAGGGCAGCCCCTATAAGAAGGTTATTCCCTTAGATTTCATCGTTGACGGCGAAAAAGAGCTGGTTTTAACTGTGGAGAAATAGCTCTTGTCAAGAAAAAAACATATTCCTCTGCTAGAATCAGAATAGGATAGTATTAGTAAGGTGTGATGCATAATGCTAAATGAATTTTTTGCCAGTGTTGGAAAAAGAATACTTGAATTTTGCGCAGCTGCCGGGCGGATGACCAACCTTACTGTGGATACGATTAAGCATTTGCCGGAGGCTAATCCTAAGGAGGTTTTGCGGCAGATGGCACTTTTGGGAGCAGATTCCCTGCCCATTGTCCTGATGACAATTCTCTGTACGGGCATGGTTATTTCGGTACAGACGGCGAAGGAGTTTGTACGCTTTGGTGCGGCTTCCTCTGTTGGCGGCATTGTCGCCATTGCTATGGGCAGAGAGCTGGTACCGGTTTTGTCCAGCGTAGTTGTAGCAGGACGCATTGGTGCTGCCATTGCTGCGGAAATTGGCACAATGAAGGTTACAGAGCAGATTGATGCCCTGCGCGTTATGGCGGCCAACCCTGTGAGCTATCTTGTAGTGCCTCGCTTTATTGCGATTGTGCTCATGATGCCGCTTTTGGTTATTTTCTCTAATGTGGTGGGCAATATTGGCGGTTGGGTGGTGGCCCATTATTACGCTGGTGTCAGCAGCTTTTCCTATACTAATTCTATTAAGGTGCTGGCAGAAATGTACGATATTGTCGGCGGCATGATTAAAAGCTCCTTCTTTGGAGCGATTATTGCCATTGTCGGCTGCTATAAGGGTCTCAATGCACCCAATGGGGCCGAGGGTGTAGGTCTGGCGACAACGGCCTCTGTAGTGCTGTCGATTATTTTAATCTTTATCACAAATTACTTTTTATCTATAGTCTTATATGTCTAGGAGGCTCAGCTGATGCGAGAAAGCTTGATTAAGATTCGCCAGCTCAAGGTAGCCTTTGGCGAAAAAAAGATTCTGGATAATTTTGAGTTAGATGTTTATAAGGGCGAGACCCTGGCGGTCATTGGTCCCTCAGGCGCTGGTAAGAGTACAATTATTAAGCTGTTGACAGGCCTGTTAAAGCCAAATGCTGGCACTATTGAGATTATGGGCTCCGAGGTGCAGGACTATTCTGAGGAACAGTGGGATGAGGTTCGCAAGCAGATGGGCGTTGTGTTCCAGTATTCCGCTCTCTTTGATTTTCTCTCTGTGGGCGAAAATGTGGCCTTTGGTTTAAGAAGGCATTTTCAGCTTTCTGAGGAAGCCATTCAGGCGCGGGTTAAGGAGCTGCTGGGGCTAGTGGGTATGCCGGATGTGGCGCAGATGCAGCCCGCAGAGCTTTCGGGCGGTATGAAAAAGCGGGTAGGCTTGGCGAGGGCGCTGGCCATGCAGCCGAAGGTGGTTTTTTACGACGAGCCGACCTCTGGTCTTGACCCTGTTATGACGATGAATATTAGCCGCCTGATTCGCAAAACGCAGGAGCAGGTGGGTGTTACTTCTATCCTAGTAACCCATGATATGGAATCTGCCTATGTGGCTGCCGATAGAATTGCCATGCTCTATCAGGGCAAGCTGGCGGCTATAGGTACAGTGGAAGAAATAAAGCACAGTAATAATCCCGTAGTAAGAGCCTTTGTAGAGGGCATAGAGTATAAGGAGGAAAGAAATGAGCAGTAATGAGGTTAAGGTTGGTGCGGTAACTTTAGGTGGCGCCGCTCTTTTAGCTGGCATGATTTCCTTCATGGGAGCATTTTCCTTTGGCAGCAGCGGCTATAAGCTGCATATTGAGTATCCGCAGGTTAGCGGTCTTTTGCAGGGCAATGTGGTGCGCTATGCTGGTGTGCAGGTGGGCACGGTTAAGAAAATTAATATTGCTCCCGATAAGATTATCGTGGAAGCAGAGATTGACGAGAATATCAAGATTCCTAAGGGCGCAAGCTTTTCTATTGCGGCCGATGGTATGATGAGCGAAAAGTTTGTCAGCATTGCTCCCCCTGCTAAGCTGGGGCAGGGCTATATAGCTGCTAATAGCACTGTCAGCGGTACGCCCGGCGGTGGCATGGATGAGTTCTTTAATTCCTCTGGCGAGCTGATGGGCAAGCTAGAAAAGATTGCCGAAAGCTTTGAGCTGATTTTTGGCGATAAGGATGTACAGCTTGCTATGCGTGAGGGCATTAAAAACTTGGGCGAGATTTCCAAGAATATGAATACCTTCACCAAGGTTATGGCCGATACGGCCCAGGCGAGCCAAAAGGATATTGCTACTATCGTGCATCAGATGAGCCTTTTGTCGCAGCACATGGAAAGCATTATGGCCGGCGTAGATGCTAATGGGGCTACGGGGCGTAATGTGGCGGCCATAGCGGAAAATATGGCGGCAACCAGCAAGCGGATGGAAAACATTGTTGCTGCTTTGGAGGCTGTAGCTAAGGATAAGGAAACAGCCGAGGCCCTAAAGGGAACGATTATCAATCTTAAGCAAACTACGGCTCATGCCAATAAAATTCTGGGTGCTGTGGCGAAGGCCGAAATCACCGCAGATGCCGGCACTGCTGCCAAGGGCGGCGACTGGCGCAGCAATATGGGTGTGACTCTTAAGCCGACAGACACCAGCTATGTCTATATGGGTGGCTACGATATTGGTGATAAGAATAAATTTGATTTTATCTATGGGCAAAAGTTTGGACAAGCTGGTGCTAGCCTGGGCTCCATGCAGGGCGATTTTGGTGTAGGCTTGAGCTATGATTTTGGCAAGCGCTTTAGCCTTTATTCGCAGGCCTATGATTTTGATGACCTGAAGGTGCGCTTAGGCGGTGAATATAAGCTGACTAAGACGGTCTCTCTTTACGGGGAGAGCATGGACCTGCGCGGTGATAAGCGCGACACCTACATGGGTATGCGCGCCCGCTTCTAGGACGGAGCTGTGTTAGCGTTTTTCGCGCTAAATATTGTTTGACTTTTTCTGAAAAGAAATATATAATTTTATTGCTGACTGACCAGTCAGTTTTAGAATGGAGGTAACAAGATGTCTAATAATAAATGGAGCAAACGCTTTGCCTGGGCTGCTGCTGTAGCAGCTCTCATGGGCTGTCAGGCTGCCTTTGCTGGAGAAACAGTAGAGCTGAGCCTGGCTGATGCCATGGATAGAGCCTTTAAAACCAACCCTGCTGTTAGCATTGCCAACTATGGTGTGCAATCTTCTAAGGCCAGCTATGACGCTGCGCGTTCTTCCTACGGTATTTCGATTAGTGGAAAACATAATACTGGCCGCGGCGGTGCGAATAATGAACAAATGGTAATGCGAACAACTAAATATGATTTACCAGGCGGTTTATTTGTTAACGCATATGACCCTACTAAGATTGGCTATACCAAGGGTATTGGCAACCAGCATACTAATTCCTTAACCGCTAGTATGCCCTTGTTTTCTGGCGGTGAGCTAGAGGGCACCAATAAAAAGGCTAAGGCAGGTTATAAGTACGCTCTGGCAGGCCAACAAAAAGCTTTTAATCAGCTGCGTGCTGATGTAACCAACGGTTATTTTACACTTTTGCAGGCAGAAAATGCCAAAATGTTAAGCCAGGAATCTGTGGACCGCATGACAGACCATCTGAAGAATGTACAGGCTCAATATGATGTGGGCGTAGTCGCTAAGGTTGACCTGCTCCGTTCTCAGGTTGAGCTGGCTAATGCCAAGCAAACCTATGTAAAGGCTGCTAATGCTCGTGATTTGGCAGAGGCTGCTTTAAATAGAATCGTAGGCTTGCCGATGGCAACCAGTCTGAAGCTGGATAATATCATGGTTTATAAGCCTTATGAAGAAAGTCTGGAAAACTGCCTGCTCTATGCCGAGGACCATCGTCCGGAGCTGGCACAGGCTAAATATAATGTCGATGCGCAAAAGGGTGCTCTGCAGGTTGCCCGTTCGGGTCATATGCCCAAGGTAGGCCTGGAGGCAAGCCAAAGCTTCTATGATGCTAACAAGAGCTGGCACGGCAGCGGCGAAAAGAATAACTGGGCTGTGGGCGTAGGCGTAACTATGAACATTTTTGACTCTGGTGTTACCCTGTCCAAGATTCACGGTGCTGAGGCAGATTTACACAGCGCTGAGGAAACCTATCGCGATACCAAGGATGCAGTTGCTCTGGATGTGCGCAACAATTATCTGAGCCTGCGCGAAGCAGAAAAACGCATTGAAACCACAGAAACCGCTGTAGAGCAGGCTGAAGAGGATTATCGTATTGCTCAGCTGCGCTATCAGGCTGGCGTAGGCACCAACACTGATGTTATTGATGCTTCTGTAGCTCTGACCAATGCGAAGAACAATTACCTGCAAGCCCTGTACGATTACAATACCTCTAAGACCAATCTGCAAAATGCTATGGGTGAGCCCATGGTTGCTCCTTTTAAGGTTAAGGTTGACCCGGCTAAGGTGATTGAAAAAACTTTAAAGAACGAGCCTAAGGGTTAATTTAAGCTCACAATCCTATACTACCGTATGGCAGCATACGGTAGTTTTTTTGTCTGGAAAAATATTTTTCTTAGGGTGCTAATTTTGCAGGATGTTTTTGGCTTATGTCGAAGTAATATAAGTCTAAGTGTTTCTTGGTGTTGTCTATGACAGGAGCTGCAAAATGAAAAAGAATTTTAGCTTTAATTATATAACTGTATTGAGCGCCATCTTTGCTGTGTGCGTTGGCTGTTATTTGTTTCTGGTGCACAGGATTGTGCCCCAGTATATTGAACAAATGCTGCCCATAGCCGAAGAGATGGCTAAGGATTATGTCAATGGTTCAGTGAAGATTGGCAGTATTACCTGGCAGGGCGGCTTGTCTTGTGAGGTAAATAATGTAGTTTTAAAGGATGTACAGCAGCAAAAGGTGGCTGTTGTGCCCAAGACGAGAGTGCATTTTCGTCCCTGGCTGGCGCTTATCTCTCCAACGCGTGCTCTGAGCAAGCTCGAAATTATGGAGCCAGAGCTGTGGGTGAGCATGAACAAGGAGAATAAGTGGAATATTGACAGCATTTTAAAGCCCTCGCCATCCGAGGAATCTCCCTTCTACGGTCAGGTTGAGGTGGAAAAGGGCAGGGCGCATATGACAACTCCCTACGGAAGCTGGGAGTTTGGCTTGGCTGGTGCTGTTGATGCCGGCGCCAATCCTAAGTATGATTTCAAAGCAATAACAACTTCTGACGAGGAAAGCATTGAGGTTAAAGGTCTCATGACCACTAAGGGCGTGGGTAACCTGCAGGTAAGTACAAAGAAGCTTTCCTTTGATAAATATGCTAAGCTTATCAAGCACTATACCTCTATTGATGAATTTGCCGGTGCGCTGTTGAACACGCACGTTAAATGGGAAAACAATGGGAAGCAGACTGTTGTTTCCGGAGAAACTGATTTTGCTAATCTGAGCGGCATCTATGCCATTAATGGCGAGGCGCATAGCTTTACGCTTGATGGTCGTGTTAAGTCTGCGGATAACATTTTGGATGTGCAGCGCTTAGTTGCCGTAATTGACAAGGAGCAGGAGCTGCATTTAAAGGGTAAGGCAGATATTCATGATCTCAAGGACATAGGCGGGCAGGGCGTGCTGTCCTCGCCGAAGCTGAGCTATCAGGGCTATGCTGTAGAAAAGCTGCATCTGCCCTTTACGCTGAGCAAGAGATTGCTGCAAATTGAAAAGGGCTCTGTTCTCTACGGTGGTGGCGAGGTCAATGCCTCTGCTACCTTGGACCTGCGTGAGGATACGCTGACAGCAGATGTGCTGCTGAAAAATGTGGCGCACGTGCTCAGCTCCAACGAGGGCGATATCGTGAGAGCTAACGGCAGTGTGGCAGTTTTGGCGCGCAAGGATTTCAAGGATGAGAGGGCAACCTATCAAATTCATGCTGGTGCTGAGGCGCTGGACCTACAATGGCAGGATGTTCTTATCAATAAATTGAATTTTGATGGCGATTTTGACGGGCGCAAGCTGACAGTGGACCATTTCAGCGCCTATACGGGCGAGGGCGTGCTGGCACTCAAGGGTGAAGTGGTTCCTGAAAAGGACGGTCCTCTGGTTGTAGAGGGGCGTATGGCAGACTTTGCTATTGACCCGGCCCTCACTCACTTTGCCAATATTCAGGGCAAGGGCAAGCTGTCGATGAATTTTAAGGTGACAGGCACCACTTCTAGTCCAGAGTTTGGTACAGCTATGCAGCTGCGTGATGTGGAGGTTATGCAGCACAAGCTGCGCGAAATGCACGGCTTTGTTGCGATGAAGGATAATATCCTCACTATTAAGCGTTTAGGTGCTACCCTCACGCAGGGGCGCCACATTTTAGACGGCACTGTTGATTTACGGCAGGCAGAGCCCGTTTTGAATTTGGATTTACTTAGCAGACACGTAAGAGTTGAGCCCCTGGCAGCCTTTGTCACGAAGGATTACTCTGTTACGGGCAATTTGAATAATAAGCTGCATATAAGCGGCACGCCGCAGCATTTGCGTGTTGAGGGCGAGCTGAACCTGACAGATGGCAGCGTAGAAGATTATCTTTTTAAAGGTGTAAGCGGCAAATACTTATATGATGATGGCTTTGTGAGCCTTGAGGATATTGTCGTGAAGCTATTTATAGCAGACCTTACGGTTGCTGGCAGCATGAGCAGGGATAAGCTGCTTGATTTCAATGTGGCTGCGCTTAATGTGGATATTTCTAAGTCTCCCTATCGCAGCAAGGATTACGATATAGATGGTCTCTTAAGCATTGAAGGTCATTTAGGCGGTTCCTTGTCTGCTCCTAAATTTGAGGGCTCTGTGGCCAGCACGGCGCTAAAGGTCAACGGAGAGGCTTTTACGGATATTGCAGGCTCTGTGAATTGTGATTTAAAGGCTAACAATACCTTTGATTTGAGCTTTAAGCAGCCCTATCAAAATGCTAAGGGCGAGCGCCAGCGGGGTACAGGCAGCTTTATTGCCAAGGGCAATGCCGATTTTGTACAGAAATATGTGGCTGGCAGGCTTGATATTGCTGAGGGCGATATTGCCGGCATCCTGCGCACAAATAAGCTAGACTTTGCGCTGACAGGGCATGTGAATGGTACCGTGGATATTTGTCCTGAGGGCAAGACTAGCGGCATTGTTTTCAGTCTGGATTCTAACGATATTACCACGCATGACCTGCGCTATGATGTGCTGGCTGTGAAGGGCAATTTTAAGGATAATGTTGCTAATATTGAGGAAATGCTTCTGTTGGAGAAAAAGTCTACTCCGGAGAAGGGCTTTATAAAGGCTGCTGGTATTGTGGACCTGGTTGGCTCTGGCACAAAGCTTGAAGCCCAGGCTGTAGGGGCTAATCCTGCTATTATCAATGCTGCTATGAAGGATCCTTTAGCTATTAAGGGTGCCTTAAATTGCTCAGCTAAGCTAACGGGCAGCTTGTCTGAGCCAGAGGCAGAGTTAAATGCTGAGATTGCTCAGGGTGAGCTCATGGGCATAGCCTTTGATAAGGCTGTAGCCAAGGCTAAGCTGCTAGAGGATAATATTTACATAGAGGAGCTGGCTGCTAGTAAGGCTGTGCACGGTCTGAGCGCTGCGGGCAAAATTCCTATGGATGCCTTAAGAGCCAAGGATGACCGCAAAAATCCTGAAGCAGAGATGGATCTTACACTTAATCTGGACAATGCTAGACTGGGGCTCTTGACGGCGATTAAGTATTTTGAACAGGGCGACGGCGATATTGCCGGAGAGGTCAGAGTGCAGGGAACCTTGGATGAGCCTAAGCTCTTTGGCAGTGTGAAGGTAGAGGACGGCACTGTTAAGGTCCGCAGCCTGAACCCTGTGCTGGAGCATGTGAAGCTGGATGCAGAGTTCGATGGCGAAAGGGCGAAGCTGAATACCCTAGCCTGGAAAATTGGCAAGAAGGGCAGTGTAGCTCTGGATGGCTATTATCTCTTTGAGGCTGCTGCCGAGCAGGCTTATCGAGTAAATGTCGTAGTCAAGGATGCCGAGCTGAGCTATGGCACGATGTTTAAGGGCAAAATCAACAGTGAGCTGGAAATTATGCCGCAAAGCTATCGCGATTATTGGCGTAGACCAGTGACATATGCACAGGCAAATGTGGCTAAGCTGGGGGCAAATCAAAAGGGTCAGGCTGTGAAGGCAGCTAGCGCTCCGGCAATGCCTGGACCGCGCATTTCTCCGCGCAAGACTCGCCCCTTAATCAAGGGCAAGCTGCGCTTGGATGATGTCGTAGCAAATATCCTCATGCTTGCTGATTCTGAGCCGGGCTCCGAAATGAATTTGGGCTTAGATCTGGCTTTGGAGCTGGGGCCGAAGATTCATATGCAGAACGCTATGTTCTATGATATTTGGCTGGCAGGAGGGCTGACCTTAAAGGGTGGCTACTACTCGCGAACAACTAATAATGAGCGCGAGGATGAGGCTGTTATGAAGCTCCATGACCGTGGCTTTGATGGCTTAAAAATTGAGGGTGGTATTCAGGCTCTCAAGGGCAGCATTACCTATTTGCGTACCGAGTTTAAGCTGACGGAGGCGAAGCTCAACTGGAATCAGCCCGGCGAGATTATGCCTAATGTGAAGCTTGACAGCTGGACCCGCTTTGGCAGATATCGTATCTATGCTAAAATTGATGGCTCCTTAGGCGATATTAAGAATGACGAAATTCTGAAGCTGACGAGCTCGCCGCCCTTAGAAAAGAATACCCTCGTGCGTATGCTAACTCTGCAAAGAGAAACGGCCAGCGGTGGTAATGATATTTCTAATGATGACATGAATAATGTCATGAATGCGGGCCTGCAGATGGCAGTGCTGGGCAATGTTGAGCTGTGGGTGAAACAAACTCTGGGTCTAGACCAGTTCAGAGTGTACACGGGCAAGGTCAATGCCGGCGTGGCCTTTGACGGCTCGGATGCAAAAAATCAGTTGACTAATGATGATAAAAATAGGTATAATGTACTGATAAGTAAGTATCTCACAGATAAATTTATGTTAGGCTATACCACAGATTTTAATGCCGAGGAACGAGTTATCTTTGGCCAGTATGATTTGGGCAGGCATTTTAATGTTACCTATTCCGACAAGCAAGCTTTGGATGGAGAACGTAAAAACTGGTATGGCTTAGAATATCGTGTTGATTTCTAAAACTAAGCGCTGGCTGCCGTCTGCTGTGGCGGCAGTCAGCAAAAAATAAGCAGAAGGGAGGTAAAGGAATGCTGCAGGCCTATTTAGAGGAAATTCGCAGGACAGAGCTTTTGACACCGGAGCAAGAAAAACGCCTCTGGGAGCAAAAGCGCCAGGGCGATATTGAGGCGCACACAGCCTTGATGACAGCCTATCAGCCGCTGGTGTTTAAGCTTGCGATGAGCTTTAAGCTGCCGGAAAGTGAAACCATGGAGCTCATTCAAGAGGGCATGGTGGGGCTTTTGGAGGCTGCGGAAAGCTTTGATTATAGCCGTGGTGTTGCCTTTAGCCTTTTTGCAACCTATCGTATTAAGGGCAGTATGCTCAATTTTCTCAAGAAGAGCTCTAGCTCCGGCCTTATTTATTTGGAGGAGGAGCTGAGAGAGGGCTTTTCCTGGGGTGATGTGCTGGCTATGGAGGGAGCAGCTCCCAGCGAAATTGCTGAGCGGCATATGCTGCAGGAGAAGGTGTGCCTGGCGATGAATCGGCTGCCACTTAAGGAGCAGCAGGTACTGACAGGCCTTTTGGTGGATGATGCTACGGCACAGCAGGTAGCGGATACGAATAACATCAGTCTGGGGCACGTGTATCGTCTCCAAAAGAAGGGTGTTAGAAGAATCCGGGGTATGCTGGCGCGCTTCATGCATGAGTTCAACAAATATTAAATAAGTACATATTACTAGGATTTTGAAGCATTATGACGGAATTAAAACAAAAAACGCCCTCATTGCTTTAAATAGATAGTAATTAATCTGTATGCTATGTGGACTATAGCTAGGATACTAGGAGAAGGAGGCATAGCTTATGGATCAGGAAAAACGCTCGTTGTTTCAGCGAATTCGTAATGCCCGGCAAAGTCTTGAGAATGCTGAAAAAAGCTTTCAGGATGACCGTGGGATTCGAGGCGAGCTGGACCTAATGCTGGCAGAGGCTGAGCTTAAGAATCTGCGCAATAAGCAGGCGGTTCCCTGGAGCTGGAACAGAAATATTTTTGCTTTGTGTATAGCTATGCTCCTTTGTATAGCTGGCTTGTGCGGCTGGTATTTTGCAAAGGGGGCTGTGTCTCAGGAGGAGGCAGCTGTAGTACCTGCTCAGCAACAGGTTGAGCAGAAGCCTGCCGTCAAGGAGGCTCCTGTAACACATAAGCAGGCTGCTGGCCAGACTGACAGCTATCAGCAGCAGGAGACTTCGCCTGAGGAAAAGACGGAGGAGGCTGCTCAGATTTATGTATCGAAAAAGGATCTAAGAGATTTAGTGAGGACCGCTAAATCAGAACTAGCTAATGGAAAATAGATTTAGGAGGGTGTTTGTCAAGATGAGAGTATCGAAGAAATCTTTGGCCCTTGGTGTTGCTTTATTGATGTTAGCTGCACCTGCTTACGCAGCTACCCCTATGGGTGTTACCAGTGGTGGCGACCCTTATATGGTAGATTTAACCAAGGCTGGCAGAAAGGCTGCCAAGGATGCTAAAAAACAAAAGAAGCAACAGCCCCAGGTTGTGACTCCGTCCAAGGATGAGGTTAAGGTTCAACAGGTAGCTCCCTCTATTTTAGAAGGTGCTGCTAAGGCAACTGTAGATAGTGGAGAAAAGAAGAAGGAGGCCGCAGCTCCGAGAGATGAGCGTCTGGTTCCCTATATTGGCAAAAAGATTACGAAGCAGGAAATTAGCGGCAATGCTACTGTTCCCGCGGAAGCCATTTTGAGCACCCTGAAGACTAAGCCGGGTGAAGCTTTCACAGAAGAAGCCCTGGCTGAGAATTTAAGCGCTATTTACGGTATGGGCTGGTTCTATGACCTGCGCCCTGAATTCAAGCTGGTGCCTGAGGGCGTACAGGTTATCTATCATGTTATGGAAAATCCTGTCTACCAAAAGGTAGAAATCAGCGGTAATACTGTGGTTAATAAGGCTAAGGCAGAGAGCTGCTTTGCTGAGCTGGAGCCGGGTAAGCTGGCTAATCTGGCGCAAATTAATAAGTGCGTGCAAAAATTCCAGGAGGAATATCGCTCTAATGGCTACATCCTAGCTCGCATTAATGATGTGCACATGGAGCAGGATGGCACCTTAAAGATTGCCGTGAACGAGGGCAAGATTGAGGCCTTCAAGGTTAAGGGCAACAAGAAATGTAAGGACTATGTTATTACGCGTGAAATGCGCATGAAGGTAGGCCAGCCCTTTAACGCGAAGCTTGCTCGCCGCAGTATGCAACGCGTTTACAACCTGGGCTACTTCGAGGATGTAAACATTAAGCTGAATCCAGGCAAGGAGCCTAATGCTGTTGAGGTGGAAATTACTGTTGTAGAGCAAAATACGGGGGTCTTCGGTATCGGCGCTGGCTACAGTAATGCAGACGGCTTCATCGGTATGATTTCCATTGGTGATAAAAACTTCCGCGGCACTGGTGACAGTGTTAACATTCGTTGGGAGTTTGGCGGCGAAGATAACAGAACTATGACTTCACCTATAGCAGACCTTGGATAGATCACAAGGAAACCCGCGCTACTATTAATCTGTATGACATCACCAACGAGTATGCGGATTATAACGAAAATGCAGATGAAATTGCTCGCTACGACAAAAAGCGTGTTGGTCAGGAATTAACCTTCAGCCGTAAGTCCGGCAGAAGCGATTATATCAGCAACTATATTACCCTGAAGAATCGTAAGGACACCTATAAGGGTGAGGCTGATGATTACGAGGGCGATAAGAGTCAATACTACGAATCTCAATTTGATCCCATACCGGGGACGGGACAAAACGAAGCTGGTAAATGGCGTGATTGGTATCCCAAGACTGCCGAAGAGCGTCGCAAGGAAAACTTTGGCACTACACGCAGCATAACCCTTGGTCGTGTTTACGATTCTCGTGACAATGTTTATGACCCGCACGAGGGCAAGCGCATGGCCTACTCCTTTGAATGGGCTGCCTTTGGCGGCGACTTTGACTTCCGCAAGTTCACCGCAGATTGGCGCTACTATGTGCGTGCAGGCAAGCACAATCCTACTAATACCTGGGCTTGGAACATCGTAGCAGGCTATGCTGATGGCAATATGCCCTTGGGCCAACGCTTTGCTATGGGCGGCACTGATACCCTGCGTGGCTACGAGGATGACCAATTCCGTGGCAACAGTCTGTTGAAGGCTACGGCTGAATATCGCTTCCCAATTGTGAAGAAGATTCAAGGCGTACTGTTTACCGATAACGGCTATGCCTGGGATAAACGCCATGAGGATTATTACGATTTGAGCAAGATTAAGAATAGTGTAGGCATGGGCTTACGCATCAATTCTCCTTTAGGCCCTGTGAAGCTGGATTACGGTTATGGCGATGATGGTGGACGCTTCCACTTTAGCTTCGGCGGTCAATTCTGATAAGGTTTGCAGGCTATGAAACGGTTGTGCATAATGCTGGCAGCAGTGGCGGTTTTTCTGCCACTGCCGCAAGCTTTTTCTATGCCTATTGCCAAGGTGCAGGTTCAGGTTGTGGATGTAAAGGCCGGAACTAGTGCCCTGTTGTTGGAAAAAATGAATAGCAGTATGCAGGTCGTAGCTGAGCAGCTTCTTTTGGATAAGGATGTGGAGAAGACTGCAGGAGCAGCTAAGGGCTATGAAAAGCTCTTTGCTGAAATAGGTGACAGGGTTTTTACTGGCTATGAGCTGCAGCGTGTAGACCTAGATGTTGCTCCTACTACCAGGGTTAAGCTGTATTTACAGCCCTGGACGGAGGTTGTCAGCCGGGTTAAGGTTGATTTGCAGTTTAGCGGTGTAGACCATAAAACTGCCGCCCTGCTGCAAAAAAGACTAGTTGCCTTTGAACAAGAGCTGCAGGAGATTATTACGGGTGCTTCTGTGGATGCCGCTGATTGGGCAGGAGGTATTTTGCGCCGGACTGTACGTCAAAGAGTGGAGGAGGCTTTGCCCGATTTTAAGGCTGCCGTGGATTTAATACAGGACAAGAGCCCGGAGCAGGTCTTGATACAGGTGGTAGTTTATCCGGTAGGACCGATTGTCAGCGACATTAACTATGCCATGCATTCGGAAACTATCCCCAATATTATTCTTATGCAGCTAAAATATCGCTATGCTAGCCGCTGTGAGGAGCTCAGGGGGCTGCCTGTGAGCTATGTGCAGCGCCATCGCTCTGAGCTGGAAAATATGCTGGTGGAGGAATTAAAGAAGGAAAAGCTGCTGCAGGATTTGGCTGTGGAGCCTAAGGCTACGCTTATGCCTGGACAGGACATGGGTATTGACATTAGCCTGAGCACGAAAAAATACAAGCTTTGGGCAGAGGGCTATGCCGATATTGGCCGCGAGGATGACAATTTATCCGGTAGACTACATTTAGGCAAGTATATTTCTGGCAAGGATGAGATTTTTGCTGAGGGCGAGCTGGTTACAGATGATGTACATTGGAGCACTAGCCTCGGCTATGCCCATGATTGGGGCAAGAGCACCTGGAGCTATCGCCGAAGAATACCTGAGGCCGACAATGCTTATAAGCTTGAATATAGGCTAGGACCTAAGTGGGGCCTCAGAGCAGAGCATTATTCTGGTTTAGACCGCAATGAGTATGCTCTTCGCTATCGTATCCACGAATTCCTGAGCTGTGAATATGTCTATGGCGGCAAGGAGTCCTATTTTAGAATCATTGGAAATCTTTAAGAGCCTTGCAAGCTAGGTGTATAGTTGATATAATATAGGGTGTATTAGTTTTTCCTAGGTTATCCCAAGAATAATTATAAAGGTTGGTGCTTTATTATGATGCAATTATTACGCAATCCCAAAAATGTAAAATTAGTTTCTTTATTTATTGCTGCTATCTTTGTCCTGGGCTGCTTTGCTCTGTCCCTGACTCAAAGCAACTTTGGCAAGGCTGCAGCTGCTCCTACCAGTGAGTCTGCTATCGGCGTTGTCAACTATCAGATTGTGCTGAGACAAAGCCCTGAGATTCCCAAGATGCAAGCAGCTATGAAGGCTTTTGTTGAGGAAACTCAAAAGGATTTTGCCGAAAAGAGCGCTGCTATGGCTAATGATGCTGAGAAGAAGCGTTATTTTGACCAATGCCAGGAGCGCATTCAAGCTAAGGAAAGAGAACTGATGGAGCCCATTCTGCAAGGCGTAGAGGCTCAAATTAAAAAGATTGCTGACAAAAAGGGCTTAAAGGTAGTAGTAGAAAAGACCGCTGTAGTTTTTGGCGGTGTAGATATTACTGATGAGGTTGCCAAGGCTCTGCAAACTGCTAAATAGGATTACTAGGTAGAGGCTCATTTTTTTGAGCCTCCTTTAGTATTTGTTAACTACTATGACAGAAGGGAGTGGGTATTATGCCGAAATATATGAAGCTGATGGGTTTATTTATGACGGGCTTAATGCTTGCTGCCTGCGGTCATAATGCACAAACAACGAACAGCGCAAGGATTGCTGTAATCAGGCTGGAAAAGGCTGTGCAGGCTCACCCTGAGCACGCCCGGCTGCTGCAGGGCGAGAAGCTTTTTAAGGGGCTGGTTGCCAGGCGCGAGGCCCAGCTGGCGCTGAGTAAGGCGCAGCTAGACAGCTTGGAAAATCTGCGCGGACTAAAGCGCTTAAGCGAGCAGACCTATTTAGATGCAGAGCTCCGTACTGAGCTTCTAGAGAAGGAACAGCTGGCCCAAGGAAAGCTCATGGGTCTGCGCTATCAGGCAGAAAAGGCGTATAAAAAGGATTTTGATGCTAAGCGTACTGCCCTAGAGGAAGAATACCGCCTGCGGATTTTCAATCTGCGCCTGGAAAAGGACAGGGCTAAGACAAATACTCCTTTCAGAGAGCGGGCCAAGCTACCAGAAAAGCTTGCTGCTCTGGATGAAGAAATTAAGCTGTTGGCTCACGAAAGAGGCCAGCGCGTTTTTGCCCTAGAGCAGGAAAAGCAGGACTTTATTTCTGCAAGGCTGGCACCTAAGGCGGCTGAGCTGCACAAGGAGATTCAAGACTATGCTGAGCAGAAAAGACTGGCTAATGCCCAGGCTATAGCCAGCTCTGAGGGCAAGTATGAGAAAATGATGGCTGCAGCTCCTGAGGCGATAACGAAGGCTCTAGCCCTGATGGACAAGGAGATAAAGCAGCAGCAGGAAAAAAACACCGCTTTGCAAAAGCAGATTGACAGCGATATTGAAAGCGCTGTTGTCAGGTTGGCAAAGCAGCGTGGCTATGAGGTTGTTTTTAAAAAATTCAAGATAAATGTTTCTGCAGTAGATATAACTGATGATATTATTGCAGAGGTAAAGAAACCAAAGGATAAGTGAGGTAGGATTGATGAAAAAGATTATTGCAGGCTTAATGGTCGCAGCAGCTATGCTGAGCTTTGGCTGCGGCGGTCGTAATTCTGAGTTTGGCGTTGTGGATATGCGCAAGGTGGAGCAGGAGGCTACTGTGCTCAAAACTGTGCAAACTGATTTAGAAAAGCAGATTACTGAGCTGCGTGAGAAGGCAATCAAGGACTCCGAGGGCAAGTCTGACGAGGAAAAGAGAAAGATTGCCGAGGATTTCCAGGCTAAGGCTAAGCTGGCTCAAAGCGAAGCGCAAAATAAGGTGAAGGCTAGCGTTGATACCGCTATGAATGCTGTAGCTAAGGAAAAGGGCCTGGGCGCAATTTTACTGAAGGATGCAGTTCCTCAGGGCGGCAAGGATGTTACCGCTGATATCATTGCTAAAATGGCTAAATAAGAATTTCTAGGCAGCGTGGAGGAAAGAGAATGGAGAAGACCGTTCAAGAGTTAGCGCAATATTTACAGGGTACTTATGAAAATGATAACCCGGAGCTGAAAATTACAGGTGTTAAGGGCTTGGTAGAGGCTGGTCCTCAGGATATCTCCTTTGCTGTGCCTCCCTATGTAGAGCATTGTCATAAGAGTAGGGCGGGGGTTATGGTTTTAAGCCCACAGGACCCTCCCTTAGATGGCAGACCAGTTATTCGTGTAGAAAATCCCCGTGGAGCCTTTGCTCTGCTGCTGGAGCTTTTCCGTCCTCAGGAGGAGGTTGAGCGCGTGGTGAGCCAATATGCCTTTGTCCATCCTACGGCGAAGGTAGGCGCCAATGTTGCTATTCAAGCCTTTAGCTATATTGAGGCTGGGGCTGTTATTGGCGATGGCTGTGTAATTTATCCCCATGTTTATGTGGGCAAGAGAGTAAAAATGGGCGAAAACTGCACCCTGTACCCCAATGTTACGGTAAGAGAGGATTGTATTTTAGGCAATAGAGTTATTTTACAGTCTGGTGCTGTAATTGGCGGCGACGGCTTTGGCTATGTCAACCAAAAGGATGGCACGCATACGAAGGTGCTGCAAACTGGCAATGTTATTTTAGGAGATGATGTCGAGGTTGGCAGCAACAGCTGTATTGACCGTGCTACGGTAAACAGCACCATTGTTGGCTCTGGCACAAAGATTGATAATCTGGTACAGCTGGGTCATAATGATGTCGTAGGCAAAAACTGCCTCATGTGTGCCCATGTAGGCATTTCCGGCAGTGTAACTATTGGTGACAACAACACCTTTGCAGGACAGGCTGCTACTACGGGTCATATCACCATTGGCAGCAATAATCTCTTTGCTGGTCGTTCTGGTGTCATTGGTAATGTAGGCGATAATAACAAGATGGCAGGCTTCCCTGCCCAGCCCTACAAGGAATGGCTCAAAACAGAGGCTTCTCTGCGCAAGGTGGGCGATTTGCTGAAAAAGGTTAAGGAGCTGGAGAAGGAGATTAAAAAGCTTCAGCAGCAATAAGCCTAGAGGTCTGGCAGAGGCTTTCTGCTCAGGTACAAGGCTAATTAACAAGGATAAGGATGTGTATACATGCTTGGCTATTATATTGTTAAGCTGTTTAGTAAATTTTTGTGCATAGCTCCAGCGTGTGTACGGAGGCTGTTGGCCTCAGCTCTAGGAAATCTCGCTGTTTTGGCTACGCCTAAATGGCGTATGGAAATGGCCAAGGCCAATATCAGGGAATGTCTGGGACTGGACGAGGCTGAGGCAGAAAAAATTGCCAAGGAGAGCATGAGGCGCTTTGGCCGCATGATTGTCGAGGTTATGCGCTTTCCCCTGCTGACCCCGGAAAACATTGGCGATTTAGTCAAGGTGGAGGGGCTAGAGCATATTGAGTCTGCTCATGCTGAAGACCGTGGCATTGTTATTTGTACGGGTCACTATGGCAACTGGGAGCTTTTAGGAGGCAGTCTGGCTTTAAGAGGCTTTCCCGTGATTTCTATCACCCGTAAACAAAATAACGGGGCGATGGACAAGTTTATTAATGAATACCGTGCGATGGTTGGGCAAAAGCTAGCCTATAATCGTGGCACTAATTCCCTGCTGGCTATTAGCAAAATGCTGCGTGACAAAAACTGTGTGGGTATTCTTTATGACCAGGATACTAATGATGACGGTGTAAAAATAGAGCTTTTTGGCAAAAGCTGTATTATCCCCTACGGGCCGGCTGCTCTTTCCAGAACCTATGGCTCGCCCATTGTGCCGGTTTTTTTGCATAATAATGAGGATGGCACCTGCACCGCCAAATTCTATCCTAAGTTTCATACACCGAAAACTAAGGACAGAGAGGCTGATTTTTATGCTGCTACAGAGCAGCTGGTGCGTATCCTAGAGGAAGAAATAAAGGCTGACCCTGCTATGTGGTTCTGGACACACGACCGTTGGAAGGATGGTCGTCAGCGCTTTGGTGGCGAAAAGAAAAAGCACCATAAGCATTGAGCTGCTTAGCGAGGGTTAGAGGAGGAAGAGTATGATTGAGGCTGCAAAGCAACATACAATTTGTAAGGAAATAAGCTATACCGGTATCGGGCTGCACTCTGGCAAGGATGTAGTGATGACCCTCAAGCCTGCTGCTATTAACACAGGTATAGTTTTTGTGAGAACTGATTTACCGGCTAGACCTACTATTAAGGCTGTTCCGGAAAATGTTAGCTCCACTGTACGGGCAACTACCTTGAGCGAAAACGGCGCCGAGGTGTTTACCGTGGAGCATTTGATGTCTGCTCTGTCCATGCAGGCTATCGATAATATTATTATTGAAATGTCATCGCCGGAGCCTCCTGTGGCTGATGGCAGTGCTAAGGTTTTCTTTGACCTTATCGAAGAGGCAGGTATTCAGGAGCAAGAGGCTGAGCGCAAAATTTATGCCGTAGATAGGGTGTTCTCTGTTTATGACGGCGACAAGTACATTATTGTTGCCCCCTATGACGGCTATAGAATGTCCTTTACTTCTATTAATAAGCACCCCATGCTGGGTACTCAATATATGGATTTGCTCTTGACCAAGGAAAGCTTTGCGAAGGAAATCGACAGTGCGCGTACTGTTGCCTTTGAGGAAGAAATTGCTTACCTGCAAAAGAATGGTCTGGGCTTAGGCGGTAGCTTAGAGAATGTTGTTGTTTTTGGCAAGGAGGGCATTTTATCTGTTCCCCGCTTTGACAACGAATTAATTAGACATAAAATTTTAGATGCAGTAGGCGACCTTTACCTGCTAGGTCCCATTAAAGCACACGTTATCTGTGTTTGCACCGGCCATGCCTACAATGCGCAAATAGCAAAACAAATACAAGCTTATAGAAAACAGGAGGCGTGAATATGCAACTAAACCTTAATCAAATTAAAGAAATTTTACCTCATCGTTATCCCATGCTGTTGGTTGATAGAATTATTGAGCTGGAGCCCTGCAAGCGTGCTGTAGGCATTAAAAATATTACTGCTACGGATGCAGTTTTCAATGGTCATTTCCCTGATGAGCCCATTATGCCGGGCGTGCTCCTGGTTGAGGCTATGGCTCAGGTTGGCGGTATCGCCCTGTTGTATTCAGATGAGCACCGTGGCAAGCTGCCTATTTTTGCGAAAATTGACAAGGTGCGCTTCCGCCGTCAGGTTGTACCTGGTGACCAATTCGTTACCACTGCTGAGGTTATTAAGGTTATCCGTGGCAAATTGGTTATTATTAAATTCACAGGCACCGTAGATGGTGAGATTGCTGCTGAGGGCGAGGGTACCTTCTCTCTGATTCCCGTTGAGAAAAAATAAGCTTTTTTGAATAAAACTTATAATAAGCTGAAATTAAACGAAAGAGGCAGATTTTGCAAGGAAATCTGCCTTAATTTCATTAGAAGGCTCTTTATGGCGTGTAAAAATAAGAAAAACTCAGGGATTATAGTTCTATATTGTGTTTAATTATGCGTGGATTGGCAGTTTTTGCCGCTTGGCATGATTATGATAGAGGAGTGAAGCAAGAATGAGTTCTGTTATTATGCCTGAATCTGGTATTCATCCAACTGCGATAATTCATCCATCGGCAGTTTTGGGTAAAGATGTTGTTGTTGGTCCTTATGCGGTCATTGATGAGGAAACTGTCATCGGTGATGGCTGTATTGTTGGTGCGCACGCAGTAATCCACAAGTATACTACTGTGGGTAAAAACAATCGTTTCTTTCCGGGCTGCTCCATTGGCGGCGAGCCTCAGGATTTAAAATTTGTTGGCGAAAAGAGCTACACCGTTATTGGTGATGGCGGCACCTTCCGTGAGTGCTGCACTGTTGGCCGTGCCTGCGGTGAGGGCTTAGAAACCCGTATTGGCAACAATATTCTTATGATGGCCTATACCCATGTTGCGCATAACTGTATCGTGGGCAACAATGTTATTATGTCTAATGTAGCTACTTTGGCTGGTCATGTTATCGTAGAGGATAGAGCAGTTATCGGCGGTCTGTCTGCCGTACATCAATTTACCAAGATTGGCAAGAATGCTATGATTGGTGGTATGGCGCGTATTAGCCAGGATGTACCTCCCTATATGATTGTTGCTGGCAACCCGGCTGTGGTTTCTGGTCTCAATAGTGTTGGCTTAGCTCGTGCTGGTATGCCCCAGGAGGAGCGCAGCGAGCTGAAAAAGGCCTTCCGGATTTTGTATCGCAGTGGTTTGCCGCTGCAGGAGGCCATTGCTACCATGGAGCAGGACCTGAACAGCTGCGAGGCTGTAGAAAACCTGCTGCGTTTCCTGCGCAATGTTGAGCGTGGTATTCTGCGTACCCGCAAATAAGCGAGGCTCACTATGGAAGTAATAGGTATATTAGCAGGTGTAGGGCATTTGCCTGTAGAGGTGGCCCGTTCTGCTAAGAGCCT
>JAEDNJ010000088.1 GCA_016302525.1 Phascolarctobacterium sp.
ACTCACACCTAAGAGCAGCAGCTTTTCTATAAAGTCTGACGGGCTTAGTCTGGCCAGCTCCCAATTAAAGGGCAAATCAAGCAGCACATCAACCCCATAGCTAGCCAAGAGCTCATACTTTTGCTCCTTGCTCAGCAGCCTTACTGGAGCAAGCTCCGGGCGAATTAGCTCCAAGGGGTGATTACTGAAGGTAAATACTGTCAGCAGAGCATTGCGCTCCTCTGCCTCTTTTTTAGCAGCCAAAATCACATCCTGATGTCCCAAATGTAGACCATCAAAGGTACCCAAGGCAACCACACATTGCTTTTTTAGCTTATGAACTTGTCCTAAAGCATTAATAACCAACATATCATTCACTTACTTCTGTCGCGCAGGGACACATAACCCATTCCTGCAGCACATAGCGCTGCAAAATTTTCTCTGCCTTCACAACCTCATCAGTGCAGCTTCCCAGACCTAAAAACTCTTTAGTCGGCCCCAGCAGCACATATCTGCCCGGAGCAGTTCCTCGAATAGTAGTTTTGACACCACTTGTAATTCTTGCAGCCTGCTTACCCGAAAGCCTTAAACTAGGCAGGTGAGCCACAGCACCCAATAAATCACCACGACAAGCCGCGGGATTTTCGGCAATCTCCTGCAGCGTATGCGCCTCATTAATCAGATATTGCCCAACCTGAGTTCTTAAAAGAAAGCTCATGGTGCCACAGGTTCCTAAAGCCTTGGCAATGTCCTCTACCAGCACCCGAATGTAGGTCCCCTTTGAGCATTGCACCGCCATTGTTAAGGTTGTCCTAGCTCCTTGCTGCCAGCTTTTTAGCTCAAGCTTATAAATTTCTATAGGTCTTGCCTCACGCTCTACCTCTATACCTTGGCGGGCCAGCTCATAGAGCTTCTTTCCCTCCACCTTCAAGGCTGAATACATAGGAGGCACCTGCAGCTGTGGTCCTAGAAACTGCTTAAGTACAGCTTGAATTTTATCCTCATTCAGCTCAGGCACGGGCAGCTCTTCCACAACAGTACCGCTGTCATCACCAGTATCAGTGCGTTGTCCTAGGGTGAGCTCCACCAGATATTCCTTTTGCCCCTCGACTGCAAACTCCAAAAGACGGGTAGCACTGCCTGTAAAAACAGGGAGAACTCCTGCCGCATCCGGATCCAGAGTTCCCCCATGTCCTATCTTCTTTGTTTGCAGAGTGCGGCGCAAAAAGGCTACCACATCATGAGAGGTCATAGCTGGTGGCTTTAAAACATTAAATACGCCATCCATTTTCTCACCTCACTAGCTCAGCTGCTTGCCTACGGCCTCTAGCACCTGAGCAATAGCCTCATCTAAGGGAGCATTTACTGTGCAGCCTGCCGCTCTCACATGACCGCCACCATTAAATTGCACAGCCACAGCAGCTGCATCAGCCTTGCAGGTTCGCATACTCACGCGAGTAACACCTGGCTCCACCTCTTTAAAGAAAATGCCCACATCCACACCCTCAATATAGCGTACCATATTTACAAAGGTTTCCGTGGAGGTTTGTTTATTGTAGAGCTCATTGCAGAGCTTCATATAAGCTACTCTGCCATCATAGGCAAAGGTCATGGTAGGAATTACCTTTGCTAAAAGCTGCATACTCGCCACAGAGTTTAGGCCCAGTTTTTCGCTAATCTCGTTGGGATTAACCCCAGCCTCCAGCAGCTTGGCTGCCTGGCGCATAGTCTTAGGCGTAGTATTAGAATACCTAAAAGAGCCGCAATCGGTCGAAATAGCTGTGTAGAAGCATTCTGCCATAGCCTTATCGAATTCCCAGTGGCAGGCTTCAAACAAATCTACCATTATTTCTCCTGTAGCCGCTGCCTTAGCATCTAAATACAGATATTCAGCAAATTCGGTATTGGAAATATGATGGTCGATATTTAGCAGCTTATTGTACTTTACCACTTGATTGCAGCAGCCAATTCTATCCCAGGAGCTAGCATCTAAAACTACAAATAAATCAGCAGAATATTCCTGGCCCTCCTCAGGACGGATAACCTTTTCCACACCCGGCAAAAAGCTAAAGCTACTATTGATAACATCATCCACCAAAAGCTTTACATCCTTACCCTGCTGCTCTAAAAAGCGCAGCAGGCCCAGGGCAGAGCCAAGAGTATCGCAGTCAGGGCTCACATGACAGCACAAAATCAGGCTGGACGCCCCTAATAACAGGGCGCCAGCTTCTTCAAGATTAATTCTCTTGCTCATTTTCCATGCTCTCTTCCGGCTTAGCCTTAGCTGCATCCTCTTGTTTAATTTTATTCAAAATGGTTTCAATATGAGCGCTGTAGGCATAGGAGGTATCCTTTTTCAGGATAAGAGTAGGAGTAAAGCGCAGGCGAATACGCTTAGCAATTTCAGAACGCATATAGCCTAAGGCCTTGTTTAAAGCCTTCCAGGCAGCCTCCTGCTCCTCCTCTGTACCATACATGCTTATGAAAACAGTTGCATAGCTCATGTCATCTGTAAGCTCCACGCCAGTTACAGTAACGAACTTAATGCGAGGGTCCTTTACATCTAACAGCAGCATATTGCTCAGCTCATGTTGAATAGCCTCTTGTACTTTTTCTACACGTAGTCTTGCCATTATTCTACAGCTACCTCTTGCATATCATAAACCTCGAATTGGTCGCCTTCCTTGAGGTCGTGGAACTTCTCTAAGGTCAGACCACATTCGTAGCCTTGTTGTACTTCCTTTACATCATCCTTGAAGCGGCGCAGGGAGTCAACAACATCTTCATTAATTACAATGCCGTCACGAATTACGCGCACCTTGGACTTGTTGGTAATCTTGCCCTCGGTTACATAGCAACCGCAAATAATCATCTTGGAAATGGTGATGATTTGACGAACCTCTACGCGACCTTGAACAACCTCTTTAAACTTCGGAGCCAGCATACCCTTGATAGCAGCCTCTACATCATTTAAAGCATCATAAATTACGCGATAGGTGCGAATGTCAACCTTTTCACGCTCAGCAGCATTGCGAGCATTAGCATCAGGACGAACATTGAAGCCGATAATTAAAGCATTAGCAGCAGAAGCCAGAATTACGTCAGATTCGTTAATAGCACCAACACCAGCATGAACTACTACTACCTTAACCTCGTCATTCTTAATCTTTTCCAGAGAAGCCTTCAGAGCCTCGATAGTACCTTGAACATCGGCCTTAACAACAATGTTCAGCTCTTTGATTTCTCCCTCTTTAATTCTATTGAACAGGTCATCCAAGGAAACCTTAGCATTAGCCTTAATTTCCTCTTCCTTCTTCTTAGCGATACGCTTTTCAGCAACGCTGCGGGCAATACGCTCGTCAGTGGAGTCCATGATATCGCCAGCCTGAGGAACCTCGTTTAAGCCCAGCACCTCAACAGGAGTAGAAGGACCAGCCTTCTTCACCTTTTCGCCACGGTCATTGACCATAGCACGCACCTTGCCATAGCACATACCAGCAACGATGGTATCACCAACATGGAGAGTACCGCGTTGAATGAGCACAGTTGCTACAGGACCACGGCCCTTATCCAGCTGAGCTTCAACAATAGTGCCATGAGCAGGCAGGTTGGGGTTAGCCTTCAGCTCTTGAACCTCTGCAACCAGCAGAATCATTTCTAAGAGGTCAGAGATACCCTCCTTGGTATGAGCAGAGCAAGGTACCATAATGGTATCGCCGCCCCAATCCTCAGGAATCAGCTCGTGCTCAGACAGTTGTTGTTTTACATGGTCAGGGTTTGCACCCACGCGGTCCATCTTGTTGATAGCAACAATGATAGGAACATTAGCAGCCTTAGCATGGTTGATTGCCTCGATGGTTTGCGGCATAACACCGTCATCAGCAGCTACAACCAGAACAGCGATATCAGTTACCTGGGCACCACGGGCACGCATAGCGGTGAAAGCTTCATGGCCCGGAGTATCTAAAAAGACGATGGGCTTGCCTTGGTAGCTAATCTTGTAAGCACCGATATGCTGGGTAATGCCGCCAGCCTCGCGAGCAGTAACATTAGTCTTACGGATAGCATCCAAAATAGAAGTTTTGCCGTGGTCAACGTGACCCATAACAGTAATTACAGGCGGACGACCTACGCGATCCTCTTCTGGATCCTCAACCTCAGGCACCTCGGTCGGGTCATTTTCTGGAGCAGCGGGAGTAACCTCTACACCAAAATTATCACCAATTAATTGAGCAGTATCAAAATCAATGTCCTGGTTGATGGTAACCATCATACCCAGCATGAATAAAGCTTTAATAACCTCGTTTACCTCGCGTTTAATCAGCTTAGCAAACTCTTGCACATTAATGGATTCACCAATTTCTACATGAGTAGGACGAACAATCTCAGCAGCAGGAGTGCTAGGCTTGTTAACAGGCTTTTTACCATTGCGGTTAACTGGCATTTGATGACCAGCGCTGCGGTTCGGACGGCTTTCCTTAGTAGCATATTGGCCCTTAACCTGGCCTTTATCCTTACGGCTTTGTTTATTGTTGCGCTCTGCACGGCTCGGCTTGCCACCATCCATAACCATCATTTGCTCAGCGCTGTGCTCACGCTTTTCAGAGTGTTGGCTCTTAGCGCCAAAGCCGCCACGGCGTTGTTGGTTATCATCATCCTTATCCTTGTAGGGATTGTAGCCACCATTTTGCGGGCGGTCATTACGGTTAAAGCTGCCTTGACCCTGCGGGCGTTGACCTTGCGGTCTATCGCTGCGGTTAAAGCCTCCTTGACCCTGCGGGCGTTGGCCTTGCGGTCTATCGCTGCGGTTAAAGCTGCCTTGGCCCTGCGGTCTGTCGCCACGGTTAAAGCCACCTTGACCTTGTTGACGGTCGTTGCGGTTGAAATTACCTTGGCCTTGTTGTCTGTCGCCACGGTTGAAGCTGCCTTGGCCTTGAGGACGGTCGCTTCGGTTAGCATTTCCTTGACCTTGCGGTCTGTCGCCACGGTTAAAGCCGCCTTGACCTTGTTGACGCTCGTTGCGGTTAAAGTTGCCTTGGCCTTGTTGGCGGTCGTTGCGATTGAAGCCGCCTTGACCTTGTTGGCGGTCATTGCGATTAAAGTTACCTTGGCCTTGTTGTCTGTCACCGCGGTTAGCATTGCCTTGACCCTGCGGGCGTTCACTGCGGTTAGCATTACCTTGAGCTTGAGGGCGTTGGCCTTGAGCAGGAACTGCAGGCTTAGCTGCCGGTGCCAGCTTTGCAGCGGGAGCAGCAGGCTTCGGTGCTGGCTTCGGTGCATAAGCAGCCTTAATCATTTGGATTTCTTTGTCATCCAAGCCACTGACAGTTTTCTTTTCAATATTGTTCTTCTTTAAAATATCTATTAATTCGTTAGCAGGCTTGCCAAGCTCCTTGGCAACCTCGTATAATCTTTTATTTCCCATTAAGCCACCTCCAATTCGTGTCTAGGGAAGTATTCCATTTTAAGTTTTCTTATATCTTTAGTCCGCAGGAAGGTCTCCCTTCTTACTTCTTTAACATTTTAGCAAAGTTGTCATCCAGGATGGCAACCGCAGTTCTTTGGGCCTTGCCAATAGCATAGCCCAGCTCAGCCTTGGTTAAGTATTCCTTAACCTCTACCTTAGCCTGCTCTGCTAAAAACAGCAATTCCTTTCGAGTGTTTTCGGCAGTATCAACAGCCATTACTAAAAGCTTAACCTTGCCAGCCTTCAATGCGCCACGCACTGCAAAATCGCCAGAAGCCGTCTTGCCAGCCTTCTGTGCTAAACCTAGGGCAAAGGATACCTGATTATCAGTCATTTTCCAGCTCCTCCAGCAAACGCTGCAGCACCTCTTCGCCAATAGGAGATTTAAGTGCATATTCAAGACGCTTTTCCTTCACAGCTCTTGTAATACATTCCTTAGCAGGACACACATAAGCACCACGACCATTTTTCTTGCCAGTCTTATCCAGGCTGATTTCTCCCTCGGGAGAACGCACAACCCTTAGCAGCGCCTTCTTGTCCTTCATGATATCGCAGCCAACGCATTTGCGTTGGGGTATTTTTTTAATCTTCAACATATTCTTCCGCTTCCTCGGCAGCTTGAGACTCACTCTTAATGTCAATCTTCCAGCTAGTCAGCTTAGCAGCCAAACGAGCATTTTGGCCTTCCTTGCCAATAGCCAGGGACAGCTGATAATCAGGAACAATAACGCGGCAAATCTTCTCTTCCTCATTAATCTCTGTATAAACAACCTTGGCCGGACTCAGCGCATTTGCTACATATTGAGCAGGGTCATCACTGTATTTTACAATATCAATTTTTTCGCCGCGCAGCTCATTAACAATGGATTGAACACGCATCCCCTTTTGACCAACGCAAGCACCTACAGGGTCAACATTGGGGTCCGCAGTGTAAACAGAAATCTTAGAGCGCATACCAGGCTCACGAGATACAGACTTGATTTCTACTATGCCGTCTTGAATTTC
>JAEDNJ010000089.1 GCA_016302525.1 Phascolarctobacterium sp.
AAGGCTCAGGTAAGTGATGTGGCAGGCTCTGCTCGTGACATCAAGGGCATTAAGGTGCTGGCTCAAAAGGTTAGCGCTGACAGTGTAGATGCTCTGCGTAATTTGGGTGACCAAATGCGTGACAGCGTTGGCGGTGTAGTAGTGCTGGCTGCTGCTATGGGCGACAAGACCATGCTGCTGACCATGGCAACTAAGGAGGCTGTGAAGGCTGGTGTTCACGCTGGCAATGTTGTGAAGGCTGTAGCTGCTATCTGTGGTGGCAAGGGCGGCGGTCGTCCTGATATGGCTCAGGCTGGTGTTAAGGATGCTGCAAAGATGGACGAGGCTTTAGAAGCTGCTTATGGCATTATCGAAGGCCAAATCAAATAAAAGTATACATTAAAATTTGTGAAGAGCGTACTATACGGTACGCTCTTTTTATGTTATAATATATCTTGTATTAGTGTAAAATGAAGGGAAGTGTCCTAAATGCTAATTTCTGACGAAACCATGATGTTTAAACGCTCTACTGAAAAGCCTGAGGTTGCAGAAACCGTTAAGGAAGTATACGAGGCTTTAGAGGCTAAGGGCTATAATCCTGTGGACCAGCTTGCGGGCTATTTATTAAGTGGCGACCCCACTTATATTACTAGCTATGACAATGCTCGTACTAAATTGCGTCGTCATGAGCGTTACGAGTTAATTGAGGCTCTTGTAGTTAGCTATTTAGAGACTAAAGGTATTCAAAAGTAATGCGCAGTATGTCCTTAGATGTTGGCACACGCACGATAGGTATCGCTGTCAGTGATCTTATGGGCTTGATTGCTAATGGTGTGGAAACAATTCGCCGTACCAGTATAGAGCGCGATTATGCGCGCCTGGCAGAGCTCATTAAGGAGCATGAGGTTGATACCCTGGTCGTGGGCTATCCTAAAAACATGAATGGTACAGTAGGTGAGCGAGGTCAGGCCTGCGCTGCTATGGCGGAGGAGCTAAAAATTAAGTTTCCTCAATGCAAGGTAGTGCTTTGGGATGAACGCTTATCCACCGTAGCTGCTGAAAGAGTCTTGATTGATGCAGATTTAAAGCGCAAAAAACGCAAGCAGGTTATTGATATGATGGCTGCCGTGGTTATCTTGCAAAATTATTTAGACAGTAAACAATTTAAACTTTGATTAAAGGAGAACGAAGCATGGCTAACAATTATGTTGATGAAAAAGAAATGGAAGAGGATATGCCCATTATTGAAATGGAAGATGACAAGGGCAATAAATCTTACTTCGGTGTAGATATGGTTATTCCCATGGAGAAAAATAACTTTGCTGTTTTAGTCGGCATTGTTTTAGACGAGAAGGGCGAATTTAAGGATGTTGATGAAGACAACATGGTTATTGCCCGTATCGAGTTTGACGAAAACGGTGAAGAGGTTTATGTTGCACCCACTGATGAAGAATTTGAGGCAGTGCGCGAAGCCTACGAAAAAATGTTAGACGAATGGGATGAGGCTGAAGACTAATTTTGAGGCTTGGAGATTTGGGTGCATGAGAAAAGTAATTTTGGTTCTTGTGGCCTCCGCCATTGCCCTCTTAGCAGTGGGCACAGGCGGCTTTAAGCTGTGGCTCAATAGCCAGGGGGACAACAAGGATTTTGCAGTAAGCGGTAATAAGATGATTCGTGTCAAGGAGGGTATGTCTACAGCAGATGTGGCCCAGCTTTTGCACGAGAAAAAGCTTGTCAAGAATCCTAAGGCCTTTAAGCTGGCTGCTCGCTTTGATGGCCTGGCCGAAAAGCTGCAGGCAGGTATGTATCAGCTTACGGGCGGCATGAGCAATAAAGAAATCATTGATACTATGGTCAAGGGCAGAATTCAGTATGTGAAGTTTGTTGTACCCGAAGGCTATAGTGTAAAAAAGATTGCCGAAAAGCTGCAGGCTGAGGAGCTGGGCAGGGCCGAAAGGTTTTTGGCTGCTGCCAAGGATTACGCACCCTATCCCTATATGCAGGCTGAGCGAGAGGTAAATTATAAGGCGGATGGCTTTGCTTTTCCAGCTACTTATGATTTCGCCTATGGTGCCAGCGAAAAGCAAATACTGCAAACAATGGTGGCTACCTTTGACAAAATGATGGAAAAGGAAGGTATTAAACAGGAAGTGGCACAGCGCAAGCTAAAGCTCCATGATGTGGTTACTATGGCTTCTATGGTGGAGCTGGAGGCTGTCTTTAATGAAGAGCAGCCCCGCATTGCCGGCGTTTTTCTCAAACGCTTAGACCTAGGTATGCCAATTCAGTCCGATACTACCATACAGTATTTACTTGGTAAACAAAAAGCAATCGTACTATACAAGGATTTAGAAATTGATAATCCTTATAACACCTATAAATATCCTGGCCTGCCACCCGGACCAATTGGGAGTCCTGGCATAGCTGCGATTAAGGCAGTGCTCCATCCGGAGCAAACAGATTATCTTTACTTTGTTGCTGAAAGGGATGGTCATCACCGCTTTAGCAAGAGCTTTACCGACCATCTGCGAGCAATTAGAGATATAGAGGCAGGCAGATAAGGCTTTTACCTAAGGAGGAAGGTTCCCCTAATGAAGTTAACACATAAGCCGGAGCTCTTAGCGCCGGCAGGCAATATGGAAAAGGCAAAAATGGCCCTGCTTTACGGAGCAGATGCTATTTATCTGGGCGGCAAGCTCTTTGGTCTGCGCGCCTTTGCCAATAATTTCGATATTGCACAAATCGCTGAAATCACCGCCTATGCGCATAGCCTAGGCAAAAAAGTATATGTAACAGTCAATATTTTTGCTCACAACGAGGAAATCAACAAGCTGCCAGAGTATTTGCTAGAGCTGGAAAAATGCCAGGTAGATGCTCTCTTGATTGCTGATTTGGGCGTGTATATGACTGCTAAAAGGGTAGTGCCTAAGCTGCCTATCCATGTCAGCACGCAGGCTAACAATACTAACCATGCGACTGTTCAGGCGTGGCATGACCTTGGCGCTGAGCGCGTAGTTTTGGCGCGTGAGCTGTCCTTAAAGGAGATTGAAGAAATCAGCGCTAAAACTCAGGTTGAGCTGGAAGCCTTTGTGCACGGGGCAATGTGTATTAGCTATTCTGGCCGCTGCCTTTTGAGCGCTTATCTGACTGGTCGTGATGGCAATCGTGGCGCTTGCACGCAGGCCTGCCGTTGGGAATATGATGTCTATAGTCTCAAGGAACAAAAGCGTCCTGGTGAGTATTTTGACTTAGAAGAGGATGAGCACGGTACCTATGTGATGAACTCCAAGGATTTGTGTCTCATTGAATACTTACCGGAGCTCATTCGCGCTGGCGTGTGTAGCTTGAAAATCGAAGGCCGCATGAAGAGTGCTCACTATGTAGCAACTGTAGTGAGTGTTTATCGCAAGGCCATAGATTTAGCCTGGGAAAATCCTGCTGGCTACAAGGTGCCTGAGGCTTGGCTTAAGGAGCTGAACAAGGTATCGCATAGGCAGTACACGACAGGCTTTGCAATTAACAAGCCCGATGCTAATGCTCAGGTTTACACAAGCTCTAAGTATGAGCAGACCCACGATTTTGTGGGCATTGTGACTGGCTATGATGCTGCGGCCAAGCGTGCGTATTTTGAGCAGCGCAATAATGTTAAGGCTGGGGAGCAGCTGGAGCTTTTAATGCCGGACGGCTCACTTGTGCCCTTTGTGCTAGAGGAAATGCAGGACGAATATGGTCAGCCTATAGACTGCGCTCCACACGCACAGCAAAAATTTTCTGCTAAGGCAGAGCAGGAGCTGCTCGTTAATAGCCTGCTGCGCAAGCAACGCAGCTGATTTGTCATTAATAATGTCTGACATTGGATCTAATTTTAGTTGTCTGTTGTCTAGGAAATAGCCTAGCATATAGGTGTTCGGTCATTATTAATATATAAAAAAATACCACAGATTTAGGAGGATGAATTCTAGAGTATGGAAGGCGACGGTATACCGCGAAGTATGATTTACGCTCAGGTTGAACCTGAACACATTGCTGATGTAAATTGGTTTATGGAGGGCTACGAGGCCCTGGTTAAGGTGGGCATTGTTGATGCTAGTGCAGGAATTCTGAAATTCTTAACGAAAAAGGAAACCTACGATGATATGCTCAACATTATTGAAAGCCTGCCCTTTGAGATTAGTTTAATCGACAGCTATGTGGATTAGGAATTTATGGCATAAAAATATTGCGATATTAGTCAATAAGTGGTAAAATGATTAGGTATGTATAACCTAAGTTAAGTGCGGCCATTTTTAGGCTGCAGAAAGAAGGTTTAACATGACGCGTCTCAATAAGGTGCTGAATGTTATGGCGCGTAGCGGAGTGGAGGCTGTCCTCTTTAAGGACGAGAACACTATTCGTTATGTCACCGGCTTTAGCGGAGATTCGAGTCTGCTGTATTTAGATAATAAGCGTGCTGTTCTGATAACAGATGGCCGCTATACTGAGCAGGCACGCTTAGAAATGTCCAATATGTTCAAGGTCTTAGAATATAAGGCTGTGGATAGCAAGAGCATTTGGCGTGCTGCTGTAGAGCTGGCTAAGGAAAGCAGGGTTAATACACTGGGCTTTGATGGAGCCTGGTATAGCTACGCTGAGTTTAGTGTGCTGGCGGAAGTAGCCGAGGGCATGAAGCTCGAAAGCCTTGATTTCAGCGACATTCGCATGGTTAAGGACAAGCAGGAGCTGGAGCTTTTAAAGCACGCAGCCTGGATTGCCGATAGAGCCTTTACGAAGCTGCTGCTGGATATTAAGCCTGGCTGTACAGAGCGAGAGCTGGCTGCTCGTTTGGAGTATTATATGCGAGAGCTTGGCAGCGAAAAGGTTTCCTTTGATACGATCGTTGCCTCTGGCGAGCGTGGGGCCCTGCCTCATGGTGTGGCTACAGAGAAGAGGATCGAAGGCGGTGAGCTCATTACCTTTGATTTTGGCGCTGTTTACAAGGGCTATCATTCTGATATTACCCGCACGGTAATGATGGGCATGGCTACAGGCTGGCAAAAGGAGGTCTATGCCGTAGTTGAGGCTGCTCAGCGCCGTGGTATTAAGGAAGCGCAAATAGGCATGACGGGTAAGGAAGTGGATGCTATAGTGCGTCAGTTCATTGCTGACAGTGGCTATGGAGACTACTTTGTGCATGGCTTAGGCCATGGCGTAGGCATGGAAATTCACGAAATGCCCAGTATTAATAAACGGGGAGAAACCGTTTTAGAGGATGGTATGGTCTTTACCATTGAACCAGGTATATACATTCCCGGCAAAGGCGGGGTTCGTATAGAAGATACTGTAGTCCTTACAGAGGGTGGTGCTGTACCCTTGAATACTGTAAGGAAGCAGCTCATTGAAATTGTTAATATTTAAGGAGGAGTAATAATATGACACCTACAGATTTTAAAACTAACTTGACCGTAAAGATTGATGGCGATCCCTGGCAAGTTATCGAGTTCCAACACGTAAAACCTGGTAAAGGCGCTGCTTTCGTGCGTGCTAAACTGCGTAACCTGGCTACTGGTGCAGTAGTTGAAAGCTCCTACAACCCCAACACCAAAATGGAACAAGCTAAGATTGAGCGTCAAAATATGCAATACCTGTATGAAACCGACGGTATGTATGCATTCATGGATAACGAAACCTTTGAGCAAACCGAGCTGAGCAAGGAACAGCTGGGTGATGCTCTGAACTTCCTCATCGACAACATGATGGTTAAGGTTATGAGCTTTGAAGGCCGTATCCTGGGCGTTGACCTGCCTAACACTGTTATTCTGCAAGTAACCGAATGTGAGCCTGGCGTTCGCGGCAATACCGCTACTGGCGCTACCAAGAATGCAACCATGCAAACTGGCTACACCATTAAGGTGCCTCTGTTCATCGAAGAGGGCGAATACCTCTCCATCGATACCAGAACTGGCGACTACATCCAACGCGCTAGCGAAGCTGATTATCAAACTCAATTTGAAGCGCAATAAGAGTCTCGTCGATAAATTTCCATTAACTATTAGCACTTCTCTCTTGTAGGGAAGTGCTTCTTTATTTTTATCGCAAGAGTACAAAAGAAGGCTTTACAGTGTAATTCTAGTGTGCTATAATAACATTTGTTTTTCTGTTACTAATTTTACAGTTTGGTTATTGTTTACCTTGTTAAGCAAGTAATATGTAAACTAATACTAAATAATATCTAAAATTATAACAGAAAAGCTACTATAAATATAAATAGGGTATGGTGATGGTATGAATTTATTTTTTGGTGCCGTAGCGCTCTACGGCGTGGGTCTCGTAACCTTCTTTTTTCCTAGAAGCTTACAGGTTTTGGCCCACTACTTAGCTAACACAGCAGCCTTATTGGCAAGTCTGCTGGTTACCTATGCAGCTGGCGGCTATATGCTAGGCTGGCATAGTATTGAGCCCTTTT
>JAEDNJ010000090.1 GCA_016302525.1 Phascolarctobacterium sp.
TAACCTGATGGAAAGCTTTAATATTCCCGCTGAAAAGGCTATGCAGGCTTTAAAGCTTTCTCCCGAAGAGCAAGCAGAGCTTCTACCGCTCTTGTAAGCAGCTATGAAAGCTTGCTTTGAGTAGCTATTGCCATTTTTGGCAGTGGTCATGAGCGCGGGAAATAGATAGCTTAATGCGTTTAGGACAGTTTAAAAATAACATTTTTGCTGAGAAAGAGCTTGCACAAACAGGCTCTTTTTTCTATGGTAGCTGTATTTCCTCCAAATCCTCCTTCGTATCCACATCCAGCAGCTCCTGAGGCTCGGCGAGCACCGTTTGCACGAGCTGGGGATATTTTTTGCAGAGGGCAGAGCCACCCTTATCCTGCGGCAGCTGCAGCAGCTCAGGAAAAAGCTCTGGCGAAAAGAGGACGGGGTTGCCGGGGATGAGCTCGCCCTTTACTAGCTTAGCCAGTCTAAAGATGTGGGCCCTGGGCTCGACCTCGTAGCTGGCAAGAAAGCTGCTGCACAGTCTTTGCAGGGTAGCTGGCTGCAGGAGGGGCTGGTCCCCCGCCAGAAAGAGCAGACCTTTAAGCTCAAGACCGCTTTCAAGCCAATACTGCACGCCGAGGGCAACGGTATCGCTTTGATAGGGCAGGCTGTGCAAAATGCTCTTGAGGCCGTGCTTGTCGAGCAGCTCCCTTAGGCTGGGGCTTCTCGTTACGACAATGATCTTGCTGAGCCCGGCCTGCTTGAGAGCTAGCAGGCTGTGCTCTAGGAGAGGTCGGCCCCATAGCTCTGCTAAAAGCTTGTTGCTGCCAAATCTTTTGCTGAGGCCGGAGGCCATGACAACAACCCCAATCTGAGAATAATCCTTTGCGTGCATATTCTGTGTTCCCACCCTTTAGATATCCTTGCTTAGCCTTGCTTTATATTTCCAAGCTGCATATACCAATAATAGCTTTTCTCTACATAAGACTCTTTTATAAGCACTAGAAAAGCTTGCCTTGCTCTTAGAAAAAGCAGCATAAATATTTTTCTGCTAAGCATAAAATGTATTAAAATTTGCTAAATCAAGCTCTTGCTGATTCTTATTTTACTATTTCTCGGCTGCTTATGCAAAGAAAAGATTTTCTATTTACAGGAAATGTGATAGAATATTACTATCTATAATTATGTCTATGATTAAATACTATTATCCCCGTTAAGAGGAGGCAGTAAGATGTTTACTATTCGTGAAATCAAAAGAGTGGCAAGTCTGGAGGAGGCTTGGACACTCAACCAAAAACGCACTAATCGGGTGCTGGGCGGCATGCTGTGGATGCGTATGGGCAAGGGCAATGTGGCTGTTGCCATTGATTTGTCTGGTCTGGGGCTGGACAAGATTGAGGAAACAGCCGAGGAATTTAGCATTGGCTGTATGACGAGTCTGCGCCAGCTGGAAACTCATGCTGGGCTGGATGCTTATTCTCAGGGTGCTGTGAAAAAGGCTCTGCACCATATCGTAGGCGTGCAATTCCGTAATTTAGCCACTGTAGGCGGCAGTGTCTATGGTCGCTTTGGCTTTTCGGATGTTATTGCCGTGCTGCAGGCTATGGATTGCTATGTAGAGCTGTATAAGGGCGGCCTCATCCCCTTGAAGGACTTTGTGCAAATGCCCTATGATAACGATATTCTCGTCCGCATTATCATCAAAAAGGAAAGGGCTGCCTTTGCTTATCAATGTGCTCGGCTTACGCAGACAGACTTTCCGCTCTTAACCTGCTCCGCTGCTAAAACTCAGGCGGGCCTGAGGCTGAATATTGGTGCCCGTCCCGGCAAGCCTCTGGCTGTAGCCCTGCCTAAGGAGCTGGCTGAGGCTGAGCTAAATGAGGATAATATCAAGGCTATTGGCGAATTTGCAGCTGCTACTATTCCTACAGATAAGAGTACCCGTGGCAGCGCCGAATATAGAACGCATTTAATTAAGGTGCTTTCCAAGAGAGCTCTGCAAGAACTGGAGGGAGCAGCATGGTAGTTAATATTACTTTAAATAATAAGAAGATTTCCCGCGAAATTGAGCCCGATATGATGCTTTTAGACCTTGTGAGGCAGGAGGGCTGCTACAGCGTAAAGCGTGGCTGTGACACTACGAACTGCGGTCTGTGTACTGTTTTTCTGGATGATGAGCCGGTGCTTTCCTGTGCTGTGCTGGCGGCGCGTGCTGATGGCCGCAGGATAACAACTATGGAGGGTCTGGAAAAGGAGGCAGCTGAGTTTGGCGCCTTTATTGCCGACCAGGGCGCAGAGCAATGCGGCTTTTGTAACCCCGGCTTTATTATGAACGCTATTGCCCTCTTCCGTGCTAATCCCTATCCTAGCGAGGAAGAAATCAAGGAGTATCTGGCAGGTAATCTATGTCGCTGCTCTGGCTACGAGGGGCAATTACGAGGCATGCTGAATTTCCGTGAGTGGAAAAAGCAGCAGGCAGGAGGCTGACTATGAGATTAATAAGTAAACCTATTCGCAAAAAAGATGCTATGCAGCTGGTTACGGGCAAGCCTGTTTATACTAATGATTTGGCACCGCAGAACTGCCTGATTGTGAAGCTGCTGCGTTCCCCGCATGCCAACGCTATTGTAGAGAGCATTAATACGGCTATCGCGAAAAAGGTGCCCGGTATTGAGGCTATTTACACCTGGGAGGATATTGACCAAGATGCACCGCGTTATACCAATGCGGGCCAAACCTATCCTGAGCCCAGTGCACACGACCGCCTCATTATTGACAGACACGTGCGCTTTGTGGGTGATGTAGTTGCCATTGTAGCGGGCGAAAATGAAAAGGCTGTAGACAAGGCCCTTTCCTTGATTAAGGTTAAATATGAGGTGCTGGAGCCTGTGCTGGACTTTCACAAGGCCTTGGATAACCCTATTTTAGTACATCCTGAGACTAACTGGGAGGCCCTGGTGCCCTATTTCCAGGCAGATAATAAGCGTAATTTAGTTTCTCATGAGGAATGTGGCGATGGCGATTTAGCTAAGGCCTTTGCTGAAAGTGAGGAAATTATTGAGAAGGTTTATCATACTAAGAGCTGCGTACAGCAGATGATGGAGCCCTTTAGAACCTTCTGCGAGATTGACACCTATGGTCGCCTGCATGTGACGAGCTCTACGCAGGTTGTTTTCCATTGTCGGCGCATCATTGCTAATGCGTTGCATATTCCTAAATCCAAGGTGCGTGTGACCAAGCCCCGTATTGGCGGCGGCTTTGGCGCGAAGCAAACCTCTATTTCCGAGGTTTATCCTGCTTTTGTAACCTGGATGACGAAAAAGCCGAGTAAGATTCTCTTTAGCCGTTACGAGACGACTATTGCCGGCAGTCCGCGTCACGAGATGGAAATGCATGTGAAGCTGGGTGCTATGAAGGATGGCACGATTAAGGCGATTGAGCTCTATACCCTTTCTAACACGGGTGCTTATGCTGAGCACGGGCCTACGACTGTTGGCCTGACAGGGCATAAGTCTATTCCCCTGTATAACAGTGAGGCCTTTCGTTTTACCAGTGATGTAGTTTATACCAATGTGCAGCACGCTGGCGCTTATCGTGGCTACGGTGCGCCGCAGGGCATCTTTGCTGTAGAAAGCGCTGTCAATGAATTGGCTGCAAGGCTGAAGCTGGACCCCTATGAGCTGCGCATGAAGAATCTCTGCCGTGAGGGTCAGCTCATGCCGGCTTATTACGGAGCTATGAATACCAGCTCTACGCTGGATAAATGCTTGACGAGAGTTAAGGAAATGAGTAACTGGGACCCCAATAAGCTGGTTGTAGACCTGGGCAATGGCAAGGTACGGGCTAAGGGTATGGCTGTCGCCATGCAGGGCTCTAGTATTACTGCTATGGATGTAGGCGGTGCTACGCTGAAGCTGGTTGACGATGGCACCTACACCCTGTTAATTGGCGCTGCTGATATGGGTACGGGCTGCGATACTATCCTCTCCCAGATTGCCTGTGAGGTGCTGGACTGCGAGATGGATGATATTTCCGTGCACGGTGCGGATACAGACACCTCTCCCTATGATTCCGGCTCCTACGCTTCTAGCACGACCTATGCTACGGGCAAGGCTGTAGAAATCTGCGCGCAAAACCTGCGCCAAAAGATTATGCGCCTGGGTGCAGAGCTGCTGCAGGTTGAGCCGGAGAAGGTGGACTTTGACGGCAAGTTTGTTTATTGCACAGAGCCCGGCAGGGAGCAGGAGAAGGTGAGCCTCAGCAGGATTGCCTACGCTTCGCAGGATGGCCACAGCTTTGCCCTTGAGGATACAGTGCAGCGTACTACCGAGGCTTCGCCTCCGCCCTACATGGCTGCTGTCGTAGATTTGGAAATCGACCTGGAGACTGGCGAGGCTCAGGTAGTTGACTATTGGGGCTGCGTAGACTGCGGTACGATTATTAACGAAAATCTGGCGCGCGTACAGACCGAGGGCGGTGTTCTGCAGGGTATAGGCATGGCTCTTTATGAGAATGTCACCTATAGCCCCAAGGGTCGTATTTACGAAAACTCCCTTATGCAGTATAAAATTCCCTCTCGTATGGACATCGGCCATATGCATATAGACTTTATTCCCAGCTATGAGGAGAGCGGTCCCTTTGGTGCTAAGTCCATTGGTGAGCTGGTTATCGACACTCCCTGTCCTGCTATTGCCCATGCCATTTACAATGCTACGGGTCATTTCTTTACCGAGGTGCCAATTTTGCCGGAGCACATTGCTCTCTTAAAGCAATAGGTAGGCCCTGTCATGTTGGACCAATTCGGGAGAAATATCGACTATGTGCGCCTTTCTCTGACTGAGGCCTGTAACCTACACTGTCAATATTGCCGTCCCCCTAGGCTGGTGACTCAGGGGGCAGAGCCTTTAAGCTATGAGGAGCTTTTGCGTTTTGCGAAAATTCTTGTAGGCTTAGGCTTTAAGAAATTTAAAATTACTGGTGGAGAGCCCTTGGTACGCCAAGGGTGTCTCAGCTTTTTAGAAAGGCTGCGTCCCTTGGCTGAGCAGCTCACGCTGACGACTAATGGCACGCTGCTAGGCGGTTATGTCAAGGAGCTGGCCGCCCTAGGCTTAGATGGGCTTAATATTAGCCTCGATAGCTGCAACGCAGAGCGCTATGCAGAGCTGACGGGCTCTAGGTGGCTTCCTAGGGTCTTGGAAGCTATTACCAGTGCTAGAGGGCTAGGGCTGGCTGTGAAGCTTAACTGCGTTCCCGTGAAGCCCTTTGGTAGGGCAGAGCTGAGCGGCTTGCTCGACCTTGCTATGCGAGAGGGCTTGCCCTTACGCTTTATTGAGCTCATGCCCCTTAGCTGCAATGCTGGTCTTGCTAGCCTCAATGGAGCAGAGCTGCGTGCTTTATTTAAGGAGTTGGGTTATGTATTACAGCCGAGCAAGCTGGTGCTGGGCAATGGTCCTGCTGCCTATTATGAGGCAAAAAATATGCCTATAGCTGTGGGCTTTATTGAGCCTCTGCACGGGAAGTTTTGCAGTCAGTGTAACCGTCTGCGCCTTACGGCGACAGGCTTTGTCAAGCCCTGTCTTTACAGCAAGGAGGGGCTGGATGTAGCTGCCTTATTGCGCAGTGGGGCGAGTGACGAGGCCATAGCGGCTAGCTTGAAGGAGCTTATTTTGCATAAGCCTAGGGAGCACGCCTTTGAGAAAAGGCCGGCTGGCTTTAGCATGAATACTATTGGAGGATAAGATGGCAGAGCTTTCCCATTTTGATAAAGAGGGCCAGGCCATTATGGTGGACATAGGCTCTAAGGCGGCTACAGAGCGTGTAGCCGCAGCGACAGGCAAGCTGTTTGTGAGTGAAGAGATATTGGAAAAAATAGCATCAGGTACCATGGCCAAGGGTGATGTGCTCGGAGTGGCGCGCATTGCCGGCATTATGGGGGCGAAGAAAACCAGCGAGCTCATTCCCCTGTGTCATCTGCTGGCGTTGTCGTCTTGTAAGGTGGAGTTTAGCCTGCATAAGGAGGCTCAGCCCTATGTAGAGGCTCGCTGCACGGTGAAGACTACGGGGCAGACGGGCGTGGAGATGGAGGCCCTGACAGGGGTACAGATTGCCCTGCTGACTATTTATGATATGTGTAAGGCTGTAGATAAGCGCATGGTTATCAGCGAGGTCCACCTGGTGGAAAAAACTGGTGGCAAGAGCGGTGCTTTTCTATTTTAGGAGCTAGGATAAATGAAGGGTGTAATTAAGGCGATTTGCCTAAGTAAAAAGCGTGGCACGGCTAAGGAGCCTGTTGCGAAGGCAAAGCTTGTGGCTGGCTTTGGGCTAGAGGGTGATGCTCATGCTGGCAGCTGGCATCGGCAGGTGAGCCTGCTTAGTGCTGAGCAGGTGGCAGACTT
>JAEDNJ010000091.1 GCA_016302525.1 Phascolarctobacterium sp.
TCGAGTCAAAAAGAATTATTAGGTATGAGATTATGCAAAAAATAGATTATAGTCTGTATTTGGTGACGGATAGAGCGTGCATAGGCGAGCGCTCGCTGCTGGACTGTGTAGAAGATGCCCTTAAGGGTGGCGTTACGGTGGTGCAGTATCGCAGCAAGGAGACCGAGGGCGGCAGGATGTACGAGGAAGCTTTGGCGCTTAAGCGGCTCTGTGACAGGTACGGCGTGCCCTTGATTGTCAATGACAGGGTGGATGTGGCCCTGGCTGTGGGGGCTGCTGGTGTGCATGTGGGGCAGGAGGATTTGCCCTGTGCTGTGGTGCGCCAGCTGGTGGGACCAGAGTTTATTATTGGCGTTTCTGCGCACAATCCGGAGGAAGCGCTGAAGGCTGCAGCAGATGGAGCTGATTACCTGGGCTGCGGTGCTGTCTTTGGCACACAGACCAAGAGTAATGTGGGCAGGCTGGGCCTAGAGAATCTGAAAGCTATTCACAGGGCCGTGCAGCTGCCTATGGTGGGCATTGGCGGGATCAACGCTGGCAATTACGCCGAGGTGCTGGCGACAGGGGCCGACGGGGCCGCTGTAGTAAGCGGTATTTTGGCCGCAGAGGATATTTATGGCGAGGCGAAGAAATTTATAGCCATTAAAAGAAAAAATGGATGAAAAAATTACTCTCATTTATGTAACTATTGTTACACTATACGACCAAATTTATGAACTTGCATACATTATGCAGTAAAAAAGCAGGAAGATAGCGAGATGTAGAGAATATAGTTTATCAGCCAAAATTTTTATAACTCGACAAGGAGGATTTGTCATGCAAGAATATACTGGTGAGAAAATAAGAAACGTCGCAATCGTAGGCCACGGTGGCTCTGGTACTACATCCTTAACCGAGGCCTTATTGTATCGTTCTGGCGCTATTAATAGAATGTGTAAGGTTGAAGATGGCCAAACCACTACCGACTATGAGCCGGAAGAAATTAAACGTGGTGTTTCCGTAAACGCTACTCTGGCTCCCGTTGAATGGAACGGCACCAAGATTAACTTTATCGATACTCCGGGCTTTGCTGATTTCGTAGCAGAGGTTAAGGGTGCTTTCCGTGCTGTTGACAGTGCTTTGATTGTTGTTTGTGCTACCAGCGGTGTACAGGTTGGCACCGAGCAATGCTGGAAGCTGGCTGAGGAAGCTGGTCTGCCTCGCTTCATTTTCGTTAACAAGATGGACCGTGAAAATGCTAACTTTGACAGCATTCTGGGAAACCTGCGCGGCAAATTTGGTAAAAAGGTTCTGCCCCTGCAATTACCCCTGGGCAAGGAAGCTGACTTCAATGGCGTTATCGACCTGTACAAGATGAAGGCTTACAAGGCTAACGGCAACGGCAATACTGAAATTGAAATTCCTGAAGAATATAGAGAAGCAGCTGAGGCAGCTCGTGAGCAAATGATTGAAGCAGCTGTTGAGGTTGATGAAGAGCTGATGATGATGTACCTAGAGGGCGAAGAAATTAGCCAAGAGGATATCATGAAATGCTTGATTAAGGGTATCCGTCAAGCACAAATTTTCCCGATGCTGTGCGGTTCTGCTTACAAGAATATTGGTATCGGCCGTGTAATGGACCTCTTAATTGACTACACCTATCCTGCAATTTTGAACGACTTCGTAGTAACCAACAAGACCACTGGTGAGGAAGAGGTTCGCGATGCTGGCGCTCCGATGGCTGCTCTGGTATTCAAGACTACCTCTGACCCCTTCGTTGGCCGTCTAAGCTTCGTGCGTGTATTCTCTGGCGAAATTCGTGGCGATTCCACAGTTTGGAACTCTCGTCGTGAGCAAGCTGAGGGCATTGGCAAGGTATTCACCATGCGCGGCAAGACTCAAATTCCGATGAAGAGAATCGTTGCTGGCGATATCGGCGTTATTGCTAAATTACAATACACCGCTACTGGCGACACCCTGTGCGACAAGAATAACGAGGTTGAATTCCCTGTAATCGAGTTCCCGCTGCCTATGTACACTCGTGCTATCGTTCCTAAGAAGAAGGGTGACGAGGACAAGATTATGAACGCCCTCAACCGTCTGATGGATGAGGATCCGACCATTATCGTTACTAAAAACACCGTTACCAAGGAAACTCTGATTTCTGGTATGGGCGACCAACACATTGAAATTATTTTAGAGCGTATGAAACGCAAATTCGGCGTTGAAGCTTTACTGAAGGCTCCGCAAATTGAATACAAGGAAACCATCCGTGCTTCTGCTGAGGTTGAAGGCAAGCATAAGAAACAATCTGGCGGTCATGGTCAATATGGTCATGTCAAGGTTATGATTGAGCCTATGGCTCCTGGTTCTGGCTATGAATTCGTAGATAAGATTTTTGGCGGCGCTGTTCCTCGTCAATACATCCCTGCAGTTGACAAGGGTATGCAAGAATGTCTGTTAGAAGGTCCTCTGTCCGGTGCTCCTGTAGTTGATATTCGTGTAACCCTGTTAGACGGCTCCTACCATCCGGTTGACTCCTCTGAAATGGCATTCAAGATGGCTGCTTCTATCGCCTTCAAGAAGGCTATGGAAAAATGTAAGCCTGTTCTGTTAGAGCCCATTTACAATCTGAATGTTACCTGCGCTGACTCCATGATGGGTGATGTTATCGGCGATTTGAACACCAAACGCGGTCGTGTACTGGGTATGCAATCTATCGAAGACGGCATGAGCGTTGTTAGCGCACAAGTTCCTTATGCAGAAATTGCTGAGTATGCAGTTGACCTGCGTGCTATTACCCAAGGCTTAGGCACCTTCGAAATGAAGTTTGACCATTACGAGGATGTTCCTGCTAACATTGCAAAGAAGATTGTTGAAGCTAAGGCTGCTGAATAAGCCCTCATAAGTTCCTTGCTGCTGGACTTAGTTTGCCTTTAAGATTGCCTAGGTTTAGCGCTGTATGAGCTTGCATTGTGCTTGTATGCTAGGCTTAGTTTGGCTTTAAGATTGGCTAGGTTTAGCGCTGTATGAGCTTGCATTGTGCTTGTATGCTAGGCTTAGCTTGGCCTTAAGATTGGCTAGGTTTAGCGCTGTATGAGCTTGCATTGTGCTTGTATGCTAGGCTTAGCTTGGCCTTAAGATTGGCTAGGTTTAGTGCAGAATAAGCTTTGCTAAAAAATTACTGCTCACTTACCTGTGTAGGTGAGCAGTTTTTATGAGAAGGCTAAATTTTTCTTGACATTGGCATATGGCTATAGTATAATGGTTATCGTTCCTGAGGGAACCATAATGTGCCGAAGTGGCGGAATTGGCAGACGCACTTGACTCAAAATCAAGCGGTCTTGCGACCGTGCCGGTTCGAGTCCGGCCTCCGGCACCATTGCTATTACCTTCGCTTGAATGTTTGTAAACATTTAGAATGTTTATCCTTCACGAAGTTTAAAATTTACAGATAAGAGTTTGTGGTTAATCGCTACAGACTCTTATTTTTTTAGGTTTAACGCACTTGACTAAATTTTGCCTGAGTAAATTGGGTAGCTTTTCCGTAGCTTGTTTTGTGTCAAGTGAGGTAGAAGGCGATTTTTACAATAAAAATTAAGGAAACCCAAGCCCGAAATTTTCATTTTTTACAAGACAAAGCTAAGAGAATATGTTATAATTAATGCTCGTGAGTATGAAAGACGATCGCTGGAGGACATAGGAGCCTCAAGAGGAAAGTCCGGGCTGCATAGGGCAGGATGGCGGCTAATGACCGCCGAGGGTGACCTCAGGGCTAGTGCCACAGAAATGGAGACCGCCGGTGCTTGACCGGTAAGGATGCAACGGTGCGGTAAGAGCGCACCAGCAGTCTGGTAACAGGCTGGCTAGGTAAACCCCATTCGCAGCAAGACCAAATAGGGGAGGGATGAAGCTGCCCGCCGACCTCCCGGGTTGCGTCGCTAGAGACTGCAGGCGACTGCAGTAGTAGATAAATGATCGTCATCGCGTAAGCGAAACAGAACCCGGCTTAATGAGTACTCATGCTTTGCAAATTTGGCACTTGCAGTTATGTAAGTGCCTTTTTTGTTCATATGTAATTCATTTACAAGAGTTATAATGATACTAGCTTATTGCTACTCATGATTACACTCATGCCTAAGGAGGCATATAGAAATAAAGTGAAAAAGCTATCTCTAGTAGTGCCTGTTTTTAATGAGCAGGACAATCTGCATGAATTTTATAAACGCACCAGCAAGGTCTGCGCTAACGAGCCCTATGAGCTGCAAATGATTTTCGTGGATGATGGCTCTAGTGACAACAGCCGCCTGCTCCTAAGAGAGCTTTGTGAGCAGGACAGTCGCGTAGAAGCATATTTTCTTTCGCGCAATTATGGGCACCAGCTAGCCTTGACCTGTGGGCTGGACCATGCCCAGGGGGACGCGGTGATTACGATGGATGGTGATTTACAGCATCCACCAGAGCTGATTCCTGAGCTTTTGCGGCTTTGGGAGGCAGGCAATGAAATTGTGCAAACCAAGCGTATGGCAACCGAGGATGCAGGCTATGCCAAAAACCTCACCTCTAGCTGCTATTATAGGCTCATCAATGCCCTGTCGAATGTAGAAATCACACCAGGCGGCTCTGATTTTCGCCTTATGGACAGGGTGGCGGTGGATGCTCTTAAGCAGTACCGGGAGAAGGCTCGCTTTATTCGCGGGCTGGTAAAAACGCTAGGCTTTCGGGAGTCTACCCTTGAATTTGTGGCTCCCCCTCGCTTTGCTGGCACCTCTAAATTCAGCCTGAAAAAAATGCTGCATTTTGCCTTTGACGGCATTACCTCTTTTTCAAATTTGCCCCTGCGCTGGGCCTTTTATGTGGGTATCTTCTTTGGCTTTGCCAGCCTTTTTTTGCTCTTGCACATCCTCTATGTTACCTACATCACTGGCGACATTGTTCCTGGCTGGCCAACGACTATGTGCTGTATGCTCTTTTTAGGAGGAATTCAGCTTATCGGCATTGGTATTTTGGGCGAATACATTGGGCGTATCTTCACCGAGGTTAAAAACAGGCCGCTGTATATTGTTAGCAGACATATTAAGAACGCTAAATGAAAGCAGGTAAAGCACAATTAAATGCACATTTCCTGATAAGTGCATAGCAAAGCTTCTAAACTAAATTGCCTCAGTAAAATTATCAAAGCAGATAGTTCATCTAAAAGGTCTTAGTAAGCTTAAAAAAATTGGTATAATTGTTGCAGCTCAAGGCGACCTGAAAAATATTCTGCTATGCAATTTGGTGAGAATAAGTGTGTTAAGCAGTGTAATGTAGTAAAAATGAGCTTGAGCAAGAAAAATACTGGCTGCAATATTATTTGCTGCGTAAGTTTACAATTTGGCGTTTTTGTGCTATAATATAGGCATAATTATACGGAGAGGATGTGTGTGCCCTTGAATAAGAAAAAACTACTTGCTTCCATGGTTTTGGTGGCCGTTTTAAGCTTTTCTGGTGTGGCATATGCTTCCTTTGAGCGCGGTGATGATGGGCAGGAGGTTTTGGACATCCAAAAGCGTTTGGCTGCTCTGAGCTATAAGGTTACTGCTTTGGATGGCAGCTTTGGCCCTGAAACCGAAACAGCGGTAAAAAAATTCCAGCTGGATAGAGGTCTGGAAGCCGATGGCATTGTTGGTCCTGCTACCTTTAGGGCCTTAATGAACAAGGAAATGCCAGTTAACCGCAGCAATACCGCTATCCGTAAGATGATTCGTGCTGGCTATAGAATGCTGGGCGTTCCCTATGTTTTTGGAGGCAGCTCTCCTTCCTATGGCTTTGACTGTTCTGGCTTTGTCAGATATTGTGCAGCTCAGGCTGGTCTGTATTTGCCGCGTATGGCTGATGAGCAGCTGAACTTTGGCAAGCGTGTTTCTATCCAGCAGCTGCGACCAGGTGACCTGCTTTTCTTTGAGACCTACGAGCCAGGTGCTTCTCACTGTGGTATTTATCTGGGCAATGGCAGGTTTATCCATGCCGGTTCTAGCAGCGGTGTCGTTGTTGCTCCTGCCTTTACGGGCTACTGGGGCGCTCGTTACTACGGAGCCTGCAGAATCTTTTAAGAAATAATAAAGCGTTTCGGCTTTTGGGGCTGGAACGCTTTTTCTTTATGTGGATAAGCTGTTTTTTCCACGCGTTTAAGGCTGTGCCTAAGTCTGCAATAGAAGCATCAAAACATTGCTGGCGTAAAAGGGAGTCGATGGTGTTGCGTTTTTTGTTTTGACGCTACCGCGAGGGGCTGGTAGAAAATAGGTAAATAAGAGTGTTTAGGGAGCAATTATATATCGACGGCTCCCTTCAACTTTTTTAACGCTCAT
>JAEDNJ010000092.1 GCA_016302525.1 Phascolarctobacterium sp.
ACCAGCATAAGGGCCAGCAAAACACTGAGCACCTCAAAGTCAATATAACTCAGCTGTGGTCTATGCCACAAAGAAGAAACTACTGCCAAAACGACAGCAGCCACTAAAACAATATCCTTTTTTATTAGTTCTTTTATTCTTGTCAAAATAATGCCAGCTTTCTTGAGCCTTAGCTCCAATTATCCTTGCTGGCACAAAAGGCCAGCACACCCACACTTTTAGCTCCTGACTTTAGGAGCAGCTGGGCAGCCTCCTTCATCGTGCTACCCGTAGTATAAATATCGTCACAGAGCAGAATACGCTTATCAAGAAGCTGCTCCTTCTGCTTCACGGCAAAGCAGCCCTCCAGCTCCGCTTTTCTTTCCTCTTCTGCCATCGTATAAAGGGGCGCTGTACTTCTCTTGCGCTCTAGCAAAGCTTCGCGAAGGCTCTGCTTCCTTAGCTCAGCAAAAAGCTCCTGTGGTACATCAAAGCCACGCAGGCGCCGCCTTTCCTCACTCGTAGGAATAGAGATAAGCACATCATAATGCCTGCAAAGACCTCGAAAAGAGCCTGTAAGAGCTAGGTCCGCTTCCTCCTTGAGTAAGGGTAAAAGCCTGGCTTCTCTGTCAAATTTAAGCTTATGCAAGGCCTCCTTAAAGGCTCCCTCATAGCGATATAGTAGCTCTACCCTATCAAAAATATCCTCTGCTGCTACAGGCTGACCTATATTATTCAAAGCCTGCCAGGATTTCCTATCAGCCCCATAAAGCTTAACCTTATGCAGAGCAAAGGCTTTTCTACACGCTGCACACACGAGCCCAGTATCAATTTCCACATTACAAACAGCGCAGCGCCTAGGAAAAAAGATTTCCTTAAAAAGCTGCAAATTATAAGCAAGCTGCTTCAATAAATATCACTGCTTTCCTGAAGTCGTTCTGCAAGCAAGGAATAGCGTTGGCGCATTTTATCGTTTTCAACAGCCGTGCGCACCGCTCTGCGGCTGCCAACAACCAGCACTTTTTCCTTAGCTCTAGTAACAGCTGTATAGAGAAGATTTCTCTGTAACATAATATAATGGCTGGGTACCATACACAAAAGCACATAGGGATATTCACTGCCCTGAGACTTGTGCACGCTCATAGCATAAGCCAGCTGTAGTTCCTCTACCTCTGTAGCCTCGTAGGTCACGATTTCCCCTTCAAGACGGTCAGGGAAGCTCACCTGTACCAGCTTGCCCTCAATGCGCACCACCCTGCCAATATCTCCGTTGAATACATCCTTCTCATAGTTATTGCGAATTTGCATAACCTTATCGCCGCAACGGATTACATTGCCGCCAGGAATATTTATTTCCTGCTTTAAGCCAGAGGGCGGATTCACATACTGCTGCATTAGCTTATTCAGATTTTGCACGCCGCAGGGATTTTTATGCATGGGTGTCAGCACCTGCACCTCGCGCCAATCTGTATAGCGCACGACGTGAGCATAGGTGCGAGCCACATACTCTGCTGCCTCAGGCTCGCTGGCAAACTCCTGCATTGAGAAGTCTCCCTCTGTCTCAAATTCAGGCATCTGCCCTCGATTAATTTTATGGGCATTGAGCACAATGGGGCTCACCTCTGCCTGACGAAACACATTCTCTAGGCGTACCACAGGCATTTTCTGCGAGCGAATAATATCCTTCAGCACCGAGCCCGGTCCTACAGAGGGCAGCTGGTCCACATCACCAACAAGAATGAGACGACAGCCACCAGGCACAGCCTTTAAAAGGTTGTGGATAAGATTTATATCTAACATCGAAGCCTCGTCGATAATAATAGCCTCGGCATCTAAGGGGTCACTATCGTTTTTATTAAAGATAAAGCCATTGCCAGTAGGTGTATATTCTAAAAGCCTATGCACCGTCTTAGCCTCCCTTTGCGAGGATTCTGCTAAGCGACGGGCAGCTCGACCAGTAGGCGCAGCCAAAAGAATACGACAGCCGCCCTTTTCCAAAACGTTAATAATGCCCTTGACAACCGTTGTCTTACCAGTACCAGGGCCACCCGTGAGTACCAAAACGCCATGCTCTAAGGAAGCATAGATAGCCTCTCGCTGAGCCTCCGCTAAGGTAATACCGGCCTCATTTTCCCAAGCTAGAATAACATCATCAGCATTTACTCTTGTAATGGGCTTAGCCTGGTCTCTAAGAGCACTTAAACGGCGAGCCGTATTTACCTCTGCCCGATAAAGATACTCTGCATACACCAGCCGCATACCACCTGAGTCCTGAATCCTAAGCAGATTTTTATTAGCTAAAGAGTTGAAAATATCCTGCACTAGATTCGTATCTACCATAAGGTAACGCGCTGTTTCCTGCACCAGCATAGATTCAGGCACGCAGGTATGCCCCACCGCAGCCGATTGGGTCAGGGCATAGCTTAAGCCAGCAATTAGTCGCTCATCTGAATCGCGCGGTACCCCCATTGCCATAGCAATTCTATCCGCAGTTTTAAAGCCTATTCCATCAATTTCTGTAGCGAGGTTATAGGGATTCGCCTTAATTCGAGCTATAGCAGTATCTCCATAGGCCTGCTGCAGCTTTGTAGCATAGTTACCGCTGACACCATGCGATTCCAAAAAGAGCATGAGCTCGCGTAGCCCACTGAGAGCCTTGTAGGCCTCGCCCATGGCCAGCGCCTTTTTGACACTGATACCCTGAACCTCCGCCAGACGGTCAGGAGCCTCGTTCAGCACAGTTAAAGCCTCCACGCCAAACTTATCTACTATGCGTTTGGCCAGTGTCTTGCCAATTCCCTTCACGGCCCCAGAGGCTAAAAAGCTTTCAATACCAGCTACGGAGGTAGGCTCTACAATTCTTAGCACCTTAACATCCAGCTGCTGCCCAAAGCGCGCATGCTCAATCCATTCGCCTTCAAGCTCCACATTTTCTCCCATATAAGGGGCAGAGCCGTGATAAACAGCAGTAAAGACACCTGTTTTTTTGCTTTCTATTTTTAGTACACAAAATGTATTATCTTCACTTTGAAAGACAACATTATCTACTACACCGGCAATTTGTTCCATAGGCTTCTCCAAAACACATTTTCGTAGTGTATATTATACCACGAAACAGCAGTTAAAAAAATAGAAGCCTAAAGTTTTTTTAGACTTCTATCATTCTTTAAGTCGCTATTTACTTATTCCCACTTAACCTCTTCCTGATTAGCAGTGCCAAAAAGCGTAAAGCTCATATTTGCTCCGCGCAAATCGGCCCTACGCAGGTTAGCCTTATCAAGATTAGCTCTTGCCAGCTGAGAACTGCGCAAATCTGCCCCAGGCAGCTTGGCACTCTCAAAATTGGCCTCCTGCAAAACAGCCCCTTTCAAGCGAGCTCCTGTAAGATTAGCATTAACAAAAATACTATTTCTCAGCTTAGCATTAACCAGCCAGCAATTTGGCAAATTAGCGCCAGAGAAATCGGCAAAGTCTGCATTAACGCCAATCATAGAAGCATCATCACCAACAACATTTTGCAGCTGCGCATTTAAAAGCTGTGCCTTATAGAGCTGCACTCGCCACAGCATTGCTCCCTGCAAATTAGCGTTAGTCAAATCGCTCTCCTGCAGGCTAGCCATGCTCAGATTCGCTTTAGCAAGCTTGGCCTGGCGCAGCTGTGCCTTGACCAATAGAGCGGCATGAAAATTAGCCCCTTCTAAATTGGCCTTGTTCAGCCTTGTGCCATAGAGGCGCGCCTCTTGAAAGTCAGCCCCACGAAAATCTCTACCACTTAAGTCTAAGCCGCTCAAATCAGCACCAGACAAATCACCCTTGGGACAGCTTCCACCATGAAGAACTGTGGCTAAATCACTATTGCTATAGGCAGCAGCCTGACTAGAGAAGCCGGCTAAAAAAACAAGCAGCAGCCCTTTTGCTATTTTCTTAGATAATATTTCTAACATCATATATCCTCAATCAGGCCTCGTCTAAAAGCCTTTCTAAATCAGCAGGATTATCTGGCAAGGCATCCAGAATTTTCCAGGGTGCCACCTCGACAAAGTCCTCACGCTTCTTGCTCGAACCATCCAGGACAATTAAACAACGTGCACCTATAGCCTGGGCACAGAGCACATCATTAATCGTATCGCCAATGAAAATTAAATCTGCAGCTGTAGCTCCTTGCTCAGCAATCTGCAAACGCTGCAGGGCAATACGAGCCAAATCTCGGCGATCCTCTGCCAGCTCGCCAAAAACACTGTGGTCAAAATTAAAATAATGATCCAGCTTATAATGCGCTAGCTTTTGCTTAGCGCCCATACGAATGTTGCCCGTCAAAAGACAGTTCTCGTAGCGGCTGTCTTCCTTTTGAAAATACTGCAGAGTTTTCTCGACATTTTTCATTATGCGCCCCTGGTATTTAGGCAGCCACTTAGGCAGCTCCATCTGATAGCGGATAATCAGACTAGCGACCTCCGACAAGTGACAGCGCCCACGAATAAAGGTTACAGCGCTTTTTAGTATTTCTGAATCGGTGCGACCGGCCAGCGAGCTCTGGAAAGCAAAGGCATCCAAAAAATAATAATCCTTGATAACCTGCAGCATAGCCTGCATGCCAGCGCCACCCGTGAGTAACAGGGTGCCATCCACATCCCACATTAAATGCTTTTTTTTCATAGCCTTCCTCCTATAAGAAAAGCGATGCCATACCCTTGGGAATGTCATCGCCCTTAACACCGTTTATAAGGAACGGGGCTTTAAGATAATTTTTTTCAGCTCGTTGCCAATGCTTCTGGTACGACGGCTAAATTTAATTTTAGAATTGCGACGAGGCTTCATGTCGGCTACACTGCCAAAATCACCACGGTCCAGCAGGGTAATTTTCACCTTGTCTGTACCAAAGAAAACACGCAGACTGCGGCTGAGGTCAGCAGGTCTTGCAGCTTCAAAGCAGCTAAAAACATCAGCAGTCACAAAGCCCAGCTCTTTATATACATGGAGAGTCACGTGCCCACGCTTACAAACTGCTACAACAGAATATTCCTTGCCCTCTTCGTCCTCGTTGACAACAATTTGGCTCAGCGCCATGCCAAAGGCTTCACAGCCCTTTGCCAGCTCAGCCTTGACACCCTCTAGGTCGTTAATGACATTATCCTTGCAGCTATACATATCAACAACAATCAATTTGCCCTTACAATCCTTAACCTTCACAATGCAACCTCAATTCCAAAATAAAATAAACAAAAACATAACACAAAGTAAATATCCAATACGATATTCTATTATAACTAATAAAAACAATTTTGTCAAAAGAAAAAGGAACTATTCTCATAGCTCCTTTTTGCTTATATTCATTTTCCTATTGCGCTAAAACTCCTTAGCCTTAGCACGGACGAATATATAATTATTTAATTTCAATATGTAAATTCTCTAAAGCAGCCTTAGCAGCCCTTTGCTGTGCTTCCTTTTTGCGATGACCACTGCCGGAACCAATCACCTGGTTATTCAGCTCAACCTCCACATCAAAGGTTTTGTTATGCTCCGGTCCACTGCTGGAGATGATGCGATAGACAAGCTTCACATCTCCGTGGCGCTGAACCTCCTCCTGCAAATAGGTTTTGTAATCAAACTCATCCTCATCTACAGGAACACCATGTAAACAAACCTCATCAATAGTAGGCTGCATCAAACGCAAAAGATAGGCACGAGCATATTCCATGCCCTGGTCAACATAAACAGCACCCAAAACAGCTTCAAAGGCATCTGCCAGGATGGAAACGCGCTGGCGCCCGCCACCCTTTTCCTCACCCTTGCCTAATAACAAGTAGCTGCCCAGCTTAATTTTTTTAGCAAACTTAAAGAGACTTTTTTCGCATACCAAATGAGCTCGATATACAGTCAGGTCTCCCTCTGGCAGGTTCTGATAGTTATTAAACATATAGGTGCTGACAATGACACTGAGCACAGAATCGCCCAAAAATTCTATACGCTCATTAAACTTGGTTTTACCCTTGACCTCGTTGGCATAGGAGCTGTGGGTTAAAGCCATGTCCAGCAGAGACAAATCCTTAATTTCAATCTTTAATTGCTCACAAAGCTGCAACAGCTGTTGCCTTCTTGCCTCTTGCATCTCCACACCAGCTTTTATTCAGCGTATTTTTTTAAGCAAATGCACGCGTTATGACCACCAAAGCCCAGGTTATCACTGAGGGCAACCTTAACCTCTGCCTCACGAGCAGTGTTAGGAACATAATCCAAATCCAGACCCTCTTCTAAATCAGGCTCTTGATAGTTGATGGTAGGAGGAATAACGCCATTAGCAATAGTCATAGCAGTAGCAATAGCCTCAACACCACCAGCAGC